>JALZKK010000102.1 GCA_030859285.1 Acidobacteriota bacterium
TCGCTCTCGACCGTTGACGACATCGGATCGACTGCCGCCGGGATCGGTTTTACTTTGCTCTCGCTCGGCATCATCACCGGCGTCATCTGGTCTTCGACGCGCAGCGGTCGCTTGTGGCACAACGATCCGAAGGAAGTCTTTGCCGTCCTGACATGGCTTTTATATCTAACGATGATTCACTATCGCGCGCAATGGCGCGGTCGTAAAGCCGCTTGGGCTGGCGTCGCCGGCTTCGCCCTCGTCGTCTTCACCTTCTTAGGCACGCGCTTGATGGGCGGCTATCACGTATTTGGATAGTAGCCAGTAGTCAGTAGCCAGTAGCCAGCATCAAAACATGCTTTCCTACTGACTACTGACTACTGGCTACTGACTACTTTCTTATGTCCATCGTACTCGTCGGACTCAATCATAAGACAGCGCCGGTGGAGGTGCGTGAGCGTCTGGCTTTCACGGACGAGGCGTGCGCCGAGGGGCTAGTGTCGTTGGTTGACGGCGAGGTGATTAGCGAGGGTTTGATCGTCTCGACGTGCAATCGTGTGGAGGTGTTGGCGGCGACGGCTGGCGCGACGGGCGGGGCGGAAGGAGCGATGCGGATTAGCCAGTTCTTGAGCGCGTCGCGCTGCCTGCCGCAAAACTTTTTCGGCGAGCATCTCTACACACACGCCGATGATGCGGCGGTGCGCCATGTGTTTCGCGTCGCGTCTTCACTGGATTCGATGGTGGTTGGCGAGCCGCAGGTGTTGGGGCAAGTGCGCCGCGCTTACACGATGGCCGTCAGTGTGGGGACAGCGGGGCGCGTGCTGCACCGGCTGATGCACCACGCCTTGCACGTCGCCAAGCGCGTCCGCGCCGAGACGGGGATCGCGGCGTCGGCGGTATCGATCAGCTTCACGGCGGTTGAGTTGGGCCGCAAGATTTTCGGCTCGCTGAAAGGCTGCACGGTGCTGCTGCTCGGCGCGGGCGAGATGGCGGAACTCGCGGCCCAGCATCTCGCGGGCGCGGGCGCGGCGCGCGTGATTGTCACGAACCGCACGGCGGAGACGGCGCGGATGCTCGCCGCCACATTCGGCGGCGAGGCGGCAGACTTCTCTACTCTGCCGGAACAACTCGCGCAAGCCGACATCGTGATCTGCTCGACGGGCGCGGCGGATTACGTCGTGACGCCGCAGATGGCGCAAGCCGCACTCGAAGCGCGCCGCAACCGTCCCGCGTTCTTCATCGACATTAGCGTGCCGCGCAACGTCGATCCAGCGGTCGGAGCGCTTGATAACTTATTTGTCTTTGACGTTGACGACTTGGAAGCGGTCGTCGCCTCGAATATCCGCGAGCGCGAGCGCGAAGCCGAGCGCGCCGAATTAATCGTCGAATCTGAAGTGATGCAATTTCAACAATCGCTGCGCTCGCTCGACATTGGCCCGACCGTCGGCGCGCTCCGGCAAAAACTGCTCGACATCGCGCACGCCGAACTGGAGCGTCAACGCGCACGCCTCGGCCCGCTGACGCCCGAACAAGAGCGCGCTGTCGAAGCCCTGCTCATCTCCACCGTCAACAAAATCTCCCATCCCCTCATTACACGAATGCGCCGCTCGCACGAAACCGGCGGCGAAGAAAACATGCAAGCGTGGCGCGACATTTTTGGACTTGAGGAGTGAGAGGATAGAGGATAGAGGGTAGAGGGTAGTGAAAACCAAAAGCGGTTTGTCTTCACTATCCTCTACCCTCTATCCTCTACTTTTATGAGAAAGCATTTCATCATCGGATCGCGCGGGTCGAAGCTCGCTTTGTGGCAGGCGGAGTGGGTTAAGTCGCGTTTGGAAGGTTCGCAGCCCGGCGTCGAAATTCGGATTGAGATCATTAAGACTTCGGGCGATGTAATGCGCGACGTGCCGCTCTCAGTGATCGGCGGCAAGGGTGTGTTCACGAAGGAATTGGAAGAAGCGTTGCTCGCCGAACGCATCGACATTGCCGTGCATTCGCTCAAGGACTTGCCGACAACTTTGCCGGAGACGCTCGCTATCACTGCGATCACTGAGCGCGAAGACGCACGCGACGCGATTGTGCTGCCCACGAGCAAAGAGCAAGCGAACGTCTCACTAAAAAGTTTGCCTGACGGCGCGACCATCGGCACTTCGAGTTTGCGGCGACAGTCGCAGTTGAAAAGTTTGCGCCCTCATCTCGCCATCAAAGACTTGCGCGGCAACGTCGATACGCGGCTGCGGAAATTGGACGCGGGCGAGTACGACGCGATCATTCTCGCAGCGGCGGGATTGTGGCGGCTCGGCTTCGGCGAGCGCATCAGCGCCTTCATCGATCCGTCGGAGATGCTCCCAGCAGTTGGACAAGGCGCGCTCGGCATTGAAACACGCGCCGATGATGCGGCGATGAATGAACTGGTAAAACTTCTCGATCACGCGCCGACGCGCGCGGCTTGCACCGCCGAACGCGCGCTGCTCTATTCGCTCGGCGGCGGCTGCCAAGTTCCCATCGCAGCGCACGCCGTTGTCGCAGGGGATCGATTACGACTTCATGGCTTGGTGGCTGCGCTCAATGGCGAACGTGTGATCCGCGACACGCTTGAAACCACGACGGAACACGCCGCCCGCGCCGGTGAAATGTTGGCAGCAAAATTGCGCGAACAAGGCGCGGAAACTTTGCTGGCTGGCCTGTTGACGTAAAGAAGTAATGTGCTGCTGGGAGCGCGGACGTCCCGCCCGCCATGAGCGCAAGAGCGCGAATAACTGGTGGATGATTATTCGACATTGAGTGAAAGTGAGAGATGATTAGCTCGCCTCCGGCGAGCTTGGCGGACGCGCGCGTCCGCGCTCCCAGCACGAGACGCCTCTTTTCACGAAACCTGAATGTTATGACAGCCGAAGCAAGCCAGATCAAGAATCTTCCGCTGGCCGGGCGCACCGTCGTCATCACGCGCGCGCGCGCGCAAGCGGCGGAGTTCGCTGCCGCGTTGGAGAATTATGGCGGGCGCGTCGTCGCCTGCCCGACCATCGAGATCGTCGAGCCGGAAAGCTACGCCGAATTGGATGAGGCGATTGAAAATCTGTTTGGTTATGATTGGTTGATCTTCACCAGCACGAACGGCGTCGATTATTTTCTACGCCGCATGGCAGCGTTAGGCCATGACGTGAGCGAGATGGACGAGTTGCGCGTCTGCGCTGTCGGCGCGGCGACTGCCGACCGCTTACGCGATGTGCAGGTTCACGTCGATGTCGTGCCGGCGCAGTTCAAAGCAGAGGGCGTATTCACCGCCCTCGCCGATTATCTCGGCGGGCGCGAAGAGATCGACCGGCTGAATTTTTTGCTCCCGCGCGCGGCGGTCGCCCGCGATTTTCTGCCACACGCTTTGGCAGAAGCCGGTGCGCGCATTGATACGGTCGCGGCTTATCGCACCGTGCCGCCGAAGACAACTGATCGCGCGCACATTGAAGCCCTGCTCGTCGGCGGTGGCGTCGATTGCATCACTTTCACTAGCGCCTCGACCGTCAGCAACTTCGCGCAACTTTTCGATACGAACGATCTGAGAGCCTTACTCAACGGCGTAAAAGTCGCTTGCATCGGCGACATCACCGCGCGCACCGCCGCTGACTATGGTTTGAGCGCCGACATTCAACCGTCCGAGTTCACCGCCCCGGCGCTCGCGCGCGCTATCGCTGATCACTTCGCCAATATCTGAAAGAATGATAAGTGCAGAATGATGAATGATGAAGATCACGACGGAACTGCCGGTTCATTCATCATTTCGCATTCTGCATTCATCATATCCGTCTCTATAACTTACATAACCTGCTGCCCGCCCGATCCGACTCACTCTCTTTTGTGTGTTAAACTCCGAACATGTCTAATGGACGAGTCCTCATCGTCGATGCTGATCCGCTTTTCGTTAGAACTGTGCGTGCCGCGCTGGGCCAAGCCGGATTCGAGTCTGTCGCCGAAGCTGATGCGCTGTGCGGGTTGGAACAGGTCGCGGCGTTTCGCCCGGCAATCGTCGTGTGTGACACGAATCTGCCCGGCATGGAAGGCTTCGCGTTGCTCCGCGAGTTGCGCGCCAACTTTCCCGCTCTGCCCGTCGTCCTCGTGGCCGAAGAAGGCTCCATCGAATTGGCCTTACATGCGATTCAGGAAGAGGGCGCGCACTATTTTTTCGAGAAGCCGGTTGACGCCCAACAACTCGTCGCCGTCGTCGAACGTGCGTGCGAGGCCGCCGGTGATGAAACTGCCGCCGAGTCTCCTCCTGAACCGGATGCTCCCATCGCTTTTGGCAAATTGATCGGAAACTCCGAACCGATGCGCCGTGTCTATGCGCTGATCGAGCAGGTCGCGCCGTCCTCGGCTTCGGTGCTGATCACGGGCGAGTCGGGGACGGGCAAAGAGATGGTGGCGCGCACGATCCACAATCTCAGCCCGCGCCGCAAAGCCGGCTTCATCGCAATCAACTGCGCGGCCATCCCGGAAACTCTGATGGAGTCGGAACTCTTCGGCCACGAGCGCGGCGCGTTCACCGGCGCGTCGGTGCGACGGCAAGGCTGTTTCGAGTTGGCAAACGGCGGGACATTGCTGCTCGACGAGATAGCCGAGATGCCCGCGCTGCTGCAAGCCAAGTTGCTGCGGGTTTTGGAAGAGCGCACGATGCGGCGGCTCGGTGGTTCGCATGAAGTTCCGGTTGACGTGCGCGTGCTGGCCGCGACGAACCGCGACCCCGTGCAAGCGGTGATGAGCGGCGCATTCCGCGAAGACTTGCTTTACCGCCTCAACGTCATCACGCTCCATCTGCCTCCGCTGCGCGCGCGCAAAGGAGATTTACAGCCGCTCGTGCAATATCTAATCACGGACCTCGCAAAGCGCCACGACCGCCCGGCCCGCCGCATCAGCACGGCGGCGCTCGACGTGCTGCGCGCGCATCACTGGCCCGGCAACGTCCGCGAACTGCGGAACGTCATCGAACGCGCCGTCATCATCTGCTCCGGCGAAAGCGTCGAGCGCCATCACATCGCGCCTTATCCACTGGACCAACGCCAGACCGTCCGCAGCGAAGACACGATCACGCTCCCCGTCGGCACGCCCATCGATGAAGTTGAACGCCAGATGATCATCCGCACCTTGCAAAAGACCGACAACAACAAGACCCGCGCCGCCGAGCTATTGCAGATCAGCATCAAGACGCTGCACAACAAACTGCGCGGCTACCGCGAGCGCGGGCTGCTGGGCGAAGTGGAGACATCTCGCCCTGCAATGCTCACAGCGACGGTCAAGGATCACGGCTAAGTAACTCTTCGCGGCAGGACAAACCGGCTATGATGAGCCGCGGATGGACGCGGATAAACGCGGATCAGAGCAAGACAGGTTTAATCCAGTTGTTGATTTAATCCACATTTATCCGCATCCATCCGCGGCTCTTTGCTGAATCTAAAAATGTCTGTGCTACTGATCTTCATCGACGGCTTAGGCATCGGCTCGCGCGGCGAGCATAATCCGCTCGACCGTCTCGGCGCGGCGGCGTCGCCGTTGGCCGTCTTTGTAGATGAAGAGCCGGAGTTGCCTGCGGGCGGCGTGCTGTCGCGCACTGACGCGCGCCTCGGTGTCGAGGGGCGACCGCAGAGCGCTTCGGGACAGACCACGATCTTGACCGGCATCAATGCGCCCGCCGCGCTTGGGCTGCACAAGCAGGGCTTTCCCAACGAAGCTCTGCGCGAGATCATTCGCGAGCATTCGATCTTCTTACAACTCGAAAGAGCGAACATCCGTCCCAACGTCTTTGCCAACACTTACACGCCGCGTTTCTTCAACGACCGCCCACGTTGGGTCTCGGCGACGACCGTCGCGGTCGAGGCGGCGGGACTTCGCTTCCGCGATCTGGACGATCTGCGCGCAGGCCACGCCGTCTATCAAGATTTCACGAACGGACTGCTGATCGATGCGGGCTTCGACGTTGAGCCGCGCGAGCCGGAGGAAGCGGCTGAATCGCTGGCGCGCGTTACGACTCAACATCGTTTCACTTTGTACGAGTATTTCCTCACAGACCGCGCCGGACATGGACAAGAAATAAGCGCCGCGCTCAAGATCATCGCCGCCCTCGCGCGTTTCGTGCGCGCAGTGTTGGAGCGGATCGATCTCTCAAACACAACTGTCATCATTACGAGCGATCACGGCAATATCGAAGATTTGAGCATTCGCAATCACACGCTTAACTACGTCCCGACGCTTGCATGGGGACGGATGCGCGAGCGTGTCACCGCGCGCGTTCGCAACCTCGCCGACATCACTCCGACGATCCTCGAAATCTTAAAACATGAAGAGGCCGCCACGGCATGACCGAACCCGAATCCCCCCTGCCCGCCGAAAATTCCGGCGGGCGCGTTGTCGTCCCGAAAAATGATCGACGGGAAATCTTCGGCTGGTTGATGTACGACTGGGCCAACTCCGGCTTCTATACGACCGTGGTCGGCGTGCTGCTCGGCCCTTACCTGACCTCACTCGCGCAAGCGCACGTCGGCGAAAACGGAACGGTACTCAGTCTTGGTCCCCTCGGCGCGGTGACGGCGAAATCTTTCTACTTCTACTGCGTCGCCATTGCCGTCTTCATGCAAGTCTTCTTCCTGCCCGTGTTGGGCGCGATTGCCGATTATTCAAATTTGAAGAAGCGGCTGATGGTCGTCTTTTGTTATCTCGGCGTGGCTGCGACGTGCTTGATGTTTTTCGTGACCGGGCGGCTCTATTTGTTGGGCGGGCTGCTCTTCATCGTCGCTAATCTGAGCTTCGGGGCGGCCATCGTTTTCTATAACTCTTTCCTGCCGGAGATCACGACGGAAGATCAGCGCGACAAGATTTCTAGTCGCGGCTTTGCGTTGGGCTATCTCGGCGGCGGGCTGCTGCTCGCATTGAATATGGCGCTGATTCAGTTCGCGCCGCGCTTCGGCATCTCGACGGGGCTGGCCGTGCGTCTGTCGCTGCTCTCGGCGGGCCTGTGGTGGGGCGGCTTCGCGCTAATCACGTTCCAGCGCTTGCGTGCGCGCGCTGCCGGACGACAACTTCCGCCGGGCGCGAATTATTTAACCATCGGCTTCTCCGAAATCAAATCGACTTTCCGCGTACTGCGAAAGCTGCGCGAGACTTTGAAGTATCTGATCGGCTATTTGTTTTACAACGATGGTATCCAGACGGTGATCAGCGCGTCGTCGATTTTCATCGCGCAAGAGTTGTTCGTTTCGCGCGGGCAGGAAGCGAGCCAATCATTCCTCATCGGGATTTTTCTGCTGGTGCAATTCGTGGCGATCTTCGGCGCGCTGTTGTTCGAGCGTGTGGCGAGCTGGCTCGGCACGAAGCAAGCGATCATGATCTCGCTCGGCATCTGGGCAGTGATTGTGATTTACGCTTACGGTTTTTTGCAGACGCAGACGCAGGCATGGATGATGGCCGCGTGCATCGCCATCGTCCTCGGCGGCTCGCAGGCGCTCTCGCGCTCGCTGTTCTCGCGCATGATTCCGCAAGGCCGCGAGGCTTCCTTCTTCGGCATTTACGAGATTTCCGAGCGTGGAACGTCGTGGATGGGACCAGTGCTATTCGGCATCGTCGTCGGCGCGACTAATTCTTACCGGCAAGCGATCCTGTCGCTGATCGTCTTCTTTGTCGTCGGACTGATCATCTTGTCGCTGACCGACACCGACAAAGCGATTCACGACGCGGGGAATGTTTTGCCGGAAGAAGTCGAGCCAGCGACGACGGCAGCGTGATTGCGGCTAAACCCGATCCGCACGGTTCAATTGCTAAAACGCAGCGCGAGAGATTGAGTCACGGGTGATTCACTACAGAGACAGGGAGAAGAATAATGAACGATGAATGCGGAATGATCAATGAAAAGCACAAGGCATTGTCTTGATTCATCATTCAGCGTTCATCATTTCTCATTTGTCTTCTCTGTGTCTCTGTGGTGAATCCCCGCAGTCTCAATCTTTCAAGTCCTGATTTAGACTGTGAAAGACCCGGGTTCTTTATTCTTCGTCCAGAATCTCAAGAGTCTCGTCCGGGAACATGATACGGTCATAGACATCCGGGAGGCGGAGGTCGCAATCGATGGAGGTGAGATGGAGATGGCCTTCGAGATTGTTTACAAGGGAGTAAAGCCACTCGCCCGTTGCTCGACGATGAAAGTGATCGAGTTGCGGTGTCGCTTGAGAGACTAAGAGATAGTCAGAAAGCTCCGGCAGCCAAGTTTGATACCGCGTCCACTTCGCGCCGCGATCAAAGGCTTCGGTGGCCGGCGATAACACTTCGATGATCACGCTCGGATTCAGCAACACGTCACGATACTTGTCGTGAAATCTCAATTCCCCGCACACGACCAGCAAATCAGGATAAGAATATAAACCTTTCGTCCGGTGGCCGGGCTGAGGAGCCAACCCGCTGCGAACTTTCATGTCTTTGGAGAACGCTTGGCAGCGCTTACCCAGTAGGTGTGTGCTGATAATCCGGCTCAAGTTCATGCAGATCGCGCCGTGTTCCGGGCTTTCACCCGCCATCGTAAAAATGTATCCGTCGAGGTATTCGTGTCGTTCATCGGACTCCCGCTCAAGGGTGAGATATTCTTCTACGGAATAGCTAACGTGCGAACTTGGCAAGCTCATGTATTCTGACCTCCGCAGTAAATAGTCACCGAATCACGTTCAGGCGGAACGATGATAACGCGGACAGGTGAGCGTGTCTGTGTCGGAATAGACGGGTAGCAAGACAACAGCAAATTTATCGTAGCAAACTTGTCACCGCTTCCACGCTTTCGTTTTTCGCTCGTCTCCTGCCGCTCTCTCAAGGCAGGCGTGTGAGCAGTAAGTCGCGGAGGACGAGCGGAGCGCAATGACGCGCGAGGCCGGAAGCCATGTGCCGCAGGCGACACAGCGCGTTAGTTTTTCATTCACGCGCGAAGAGGCGCGCGGCTCTAGCGGGGATTGTTGTTCGTGACTGAGGCGGCGGGCTTCGCGGAAGAGGGCGAAGACGCGGCGCGCAAAGCTGAGGTAAGGCCGCAGCTTGAAATAGACGAGCGTGGCAACGAAGGCCAGCAACATGCCGAGCAAGAGGTATTTCAATTTTGCTCCTTCGCCGCGTTCTGGCCCTGCGCCAACTGTGCGCGTAAATTTGCCAGCGCCAGATTCTCGGCGTTGGCTTTTTCTAGCAAATGATTTTGTTGGCGGACACTGAACTGCCTTACCGCTCTGTGCCTTCATCGCCGCTTCGGTGCGGGACGTATGGGACATCGCCGGCGCGGCGGCGTTCCGGCGGATCGCTGGCGCGGCGGCGCGGGATCGTACTGGGGTTGCGGCGATCAATCGCGCCCGGCGGCAGCGCGCGACCGTGAACGGCTTCAGTCAAAATTCTGGTGATCTCTTGCGAGAGCGTGCGATGCTCGGCGGCGGCGCGGCGTTTGAGAGTTTCCTTGAGATCGTTGGGGACGTAAGCTCCAATAAAAACTCCTTTGCGATTCGCCATTGTGTTTTCGCGTCTCCTGTGTGAGTGATGGATAAAACGCTCCGCCGTCAAACTCGCAACTCAAATTGTTAAGCCGTGCGTGTTGAGAGCAGGTCTGTAAGCCGAATTCTGTACTCCATTCTTGACAGAATGAAGCAGCGATCATTCATCTAGCCCATCCGTCGCCGGATGGATCGAGCGACCTACCCGGAGGTCGTAGGCGCTAGTCGAAACCAGCGCGCTTCGGGCGGGCAGCCCTGTCTGACGCCTCCCTATTTGGTCTTGCACTGCGAGGAGTTTGCCTAGCCGCGCCTGTTACCAAACGCGCTGGTGCGCTCTTACATTAAGCCCCACTGGGGCCGCACCGTTTCACCCATCACCCGCTGCCTTTCATGCGCCGCTCCTCGCGGAGCAGCCGCACGCGGCCCGCTGGCTGGTCTCTTCTCTGTTGCACTTGTCGTCACGAACCCGGAGGGCGACCCAAATGAGTCGCACTCTGCAAGCCCGCGCCCAGCCGTTAACTGGCTCGCTGCCCTATAGTGTTCGGACTTTCCTCCCTCGCATCTTACGACGCAACGGCGACCGCCCGACCTGCTCTCATGCACGGCTCGAAAATTATAGCAAAGCACCGTTGAACACGACAGCAGAGGCGAATAAGTTACGAACAGCCTCGAATGAGTTCGACACGTCTTGAACGCCTCTTGGACAGCACAAATACGAGAGTTCCTGTTCTCAATTTTCAGCGCGCCCTCCCTCCCCGCGAGGCCATTTGCTATATGCAGATCAGAGTATTATGCAGAACCGTTCCGCATGTACATTGGTTAGACGGCTTCACATCCGAACGTTACAATATAAGTATGAGATAGTAGAGACGGGAGAAATGAAATGGATTCTTTCCGTGACCCCATGCTAAGAGAGACCATGAGACAAGCGCGGGAAATGCGAGAGTTGTCAGATAGCCCGGCGGTTAAAAGTGCGCTTGAATTCCAACGACAGTATAGACATCTTTTTGACCATTGGAATCGGATGATGTCTTCTCCTGAGTTTCAACTAATTAGAAAGACTCAAGAGCGTCATCGGCATTCAGACGCTTTTATTTCATCCCGCTCCTTTAATGCTACGAGAGATTTCTTGATACAAAATGATGTTGCGCGTCGCATCATAAATTCCCCGGAGTGGGGTGCGGCACTTGAGGTACAGAGGCGACAACGTGATCTGTTTTCAGTTACGAATCTGACTACGGCTAGGGCTATTTCCGAGGTTACTCAATTTATAAACAACAATATTTCTGCTGGCTTGTTTCCGCAATCTTTTGCCGCTGAAATACTGAACACCTTGTCAACAATCGAGGAGCCAACTGATGAGCAAAGTTTACAGAATTTCATCGCCGGACTTGAAAATCTCTTAACCTTAATAATAAACAAGTGTAGGGAGTTAGCGGCTGACCCGACTACCTACTGGGCTATGGTTAAATTTGCCTTTACCATATTTGTCTTCTTGTATCCTTTGTATGATGACCACCAAACCGAGAAGCGCGTTATTGAGTCGGTAAATCAAACGAGAGCTGAGATTCTGAGGGAAGTTGAAAAATTAAAGCCTGTCCAAGTTATGGAAGTGTACTATGTGGTTGAGCGAGAAGCTAGACTAAGAAATCACCCACGACCGAAATCTTCTACTATCCAAATACTATCTCCTAATCAAAGACTTAAGTTAGTCAAATCCAAAGGCAAATGGATTTATGTGGAATACTTCGATTATATTGAAGGTACTCCAAAAACTGGATGGGTGCTGAAAAAATATACAAAGAGGATTGCTTCATCCGAAGTAAGCCGCAGTCCTGTCTTGCTTGAAGAGCAGGGACAGAATAAAGCTGTGACCCAGCGTCAGAACCTCATTAAGAGAATTGACGATTTGCGGGAGCGTCTGTTCATCAAGTATGGCGAAATGCCTGATAGCGCCGAATTGTTGCGTGCTGATCGAAACCGCTGATGGCTAATCTGGTTGTGGACAGTAGTGTGGCTGTGAAATGGTTTGTCGTTGAACCTTATTCTGCCGAAGCACGAAAAATCCTTAACGAGTATCAGAATGGCTCAATCTCTTTTCTCGCGCCGGATTTAATCAATGCCGAATTTGGCAACATCATTTGGAAGAAACATAACTTTCAAGGTTTGGCTGCGGCAGACGCGCAAAGCATCATGGATGATTTCCGTGCCTTGCAATTTACGTTTATTCCAACAGCCACGCTTCTCGACGATGCCTATCAACTCGCCGTCAAGCACCGACGTACAGTTTATGATTCGCTTTATCTTGCTCTGAGTTTGCGTGAGAACTGCCAATGTGTAACGGCAGATGAGAAGTTTGTGAATGCCGTCGGTCCGGCGTTCACAAATCTCATTTGGTTAGCGAATTGGTCATAAATGTAAGCCGCATGGAATAAGCGCTCTGAGCATCCACCATCCAATAAAGGCCCATATGGAAAGAATCATTAACATTCATAAATCCTTCGCCAAAGTGCATCTCCGTCAGCAGAAAAGCGATTTTGCTTTTTGGCAATCGCAACCGTATGAGGCGCGCCTCGCGGCCCTTGAGGAAATCCGGCAGGAGTACCATCTTTGGAGGTACAGTGCTGAACCAAGACTTCAGAGAGTTTATTCAATCGTTAAACGATAATCGCGTTCGCTATCTCGTCGTCGGCGGGTATGCCGTCGCGCTGCATGGGCATCCACGCTACACCAAAGACATTGATGTGTGGATCGAGATGAGCCGTGAGAATGCAGAGAACTTGATCAAGGCGCTGGAACAATTCGGCTTCGGCGCACTCGGGTTAAGCGAAGCCGATTTTCTCGTTCCTGATCAAGTCATTCAACTGGGGCAGCCACCGAACCGGATTGATTTGCTCGTCACGCTCTCGGGCGTTGACTTTGCGCCCTGCTACGCATCGCGGATTACCGTCGAGGTTGACGGGGTGATGATCGCCTTCATCAATTTGGAAGACCTCAAGAAGAACAAGAAGGCGTCTGGGCGGCATCAGGATTTGGCGGATGTAGAGAATTTGGAATAGATACTCTTTCGACGAAGGCCGGAATCAATCTCATCCGAAGAATTTGTAACCCACACGCAGGCCGTGGAGCGCGGTGGGCGGGATCGTGGAGACGAGCGTCCATGTCATGAGGGCGTGTGAGAGCGCGAGGGCGAA
Source organism: Acidobacteriota bacterium (assembly GCA_030859285.1). Taxonomy (GTDB): domain Bacteria; phylum Acidobacteriota; class Blastocatellia; order Pyrinomonadales; family Pyrinomonadaceae; genus JACCRA01. The sequence continues at coordinate 12,665 of JALZKK010000102.1, forward strand.
AAGATTTGGGGTGCGTTGATAGACGGTCGCCCAGAGCAGGCCGCCGAGGAAAGTCAGCGCCGTCAGCCACGGATTTGGTAAGTGCATTAGTGCGAAGATCAATGCGACGAGGAGAATGCCCCGCCAACCTTTGCCCCAGATCATCTGCGCGCGGCGGTTGATGAAGCCTTGCAGTACGTACTGTTGCAGCAATCCCCACAGGAAACCCCAGACCGGCAATCCGAACACTTCCCAGCCCGCGCGTCGTTCCCCGATGCGCCAACTCGCGCCGAACCAAAGCCAGCCGGCCAGCGCCAACAAAATCGTCCCGCCGATCATTGGCAACAGCAGAAGTTTCAAAGCCGGCCAGAAATTATCAAAACGCCAGCCGAGATCGGCGAGCGTCTCGCGTCGCACGCGATGAGAGAAGATCATCAAGGCGAAAGCCAGCCCGATTGGCACGGCGAGGAAGATTTTGTTGAAACCGGCGAGCGCCAGCACCGCCCACTCCGCGAGGATCGTCGAAGAGATGATCGACACGATCTCCCAAGCCGCCAACGCGCGCTCTTGCGGTTCATCGAGTTTTAGTTCGGTCTCTGCCGCGCTCATCATTTTCACTCTTGCCACCACACGTCCGGCGCTTTCGGCTGCCGCTCATGCTCCACGTTGAATGAGAGCGGACGCCCGATCATTTGCAGTGTGCGGCGCGCGCCGTTGCCGCTCGGATGCGCTGCATAGACGCGCGCTTCATAGTTGCCGCGCGGCAAGGGTGGCGTCGCGAAAGCGAAGCCGTGATACTCGTCTGCCGCGCGCCCGGCAGCCGACACGTCGGGACGATACTCATCCGCTGTGCGCTGCCCGACGAAATGATCGTTGATGTAGAGTTGGACTTCGACGCGCGCGCCCGGTGTGGATTCGTCCACGACCCAACCGCCGATTCTCTCGGCGTCGGCGACATCCACTGACCCGCGAAAGTAGGGATTGAAAGATTGATAAGTGAAGACGACAGCGAGCGCGGCGATGAAGAGTGCTTCGGCGATTGACTTGCCGATCAGGAATTGTGCGAGGCGCGTGGCGCGGGCTGGCGGGGCGAAGTGGCCGGCCTCCGCGTGTCGCTGCTGTTCGGTCAAACTTGAGCCTGCCACCTGTGGAGTTGTTTGAGATAGCTGCTATGAGAAATGATGAATGCGGAATGATGAATGATGAATATCACGACGAAGTTACATTCCATGTATCATTTATCATTCCGCATTCATCATCTCCTTCAGCGTCGTCTAACTTCGACGCGATCACCCGGCTGCACTTTTGGATCAGGCACTTGGCCTGTTTCGATGTCCTTGAGCAGATACTCGGTCGAGACGAGCCGCCCGTCCGCGCCTTGTCGTGAGACGACGACTTTGACTTTATCGCTCCCGTCGTCAACGCCACCGGAGGCCAAAATTGCCTGTGTCAAAGTCAACCCGGCGTGAAAGTTTTTCTGGCCCGGCTCTTTGACCTTTCCGCCGCTGTAGAAGAACTCCGGCTGGGGCGGTAGGACATTGATCACATCACCGGCGGAGACCAGTTCGTTGAGCGCGAGTGAGTCAGAGAGATCGATGGACTTGCTCTGCCCGCTTGAGCGCGAGAGGAGCATGGCCCGGCCCGCGTCGGCGCGCGGCAAGGCTTCGGCCAGCACGACGTAAAGCGGCACGGCTTCGCGCCGGAGAATTTTCCGGCCCGGTTGATCGACCAGCCCGCTGACCATTGCTGTATGGCTGACGTATTCCCGCACGCTGACGCGAAACTGCGCCTGCTCGTTCAACGCGCGCCGCTTCAACTCGGCGGCCAAGCTATTCGCGATCTCGTCCGTCGTCATCCCCGCCACCGTGAACGGATCGCCGGCGGGCGGATATTCGAGCAGTCCACCGGCGGAGACTGTGTACAACGTCGAATCGCGCGAGACACTGTTGAGCAGGCGAATGTCTAACACATCGCCTGCGCCCACGCGGTAAATCGCCGTCGGCGGCAGCGGCGGCGCAACGGCTGACGGTGCGGCGGCGGCTGGCGCGTTAGTCGTTGCCGTCTCGCCGGTTTTCACCGCCGGCTTGCTTTCGTTCTTGGGGACTGGAGTGATCGTGGTGTCGCTCGCTGTCGCGCGTGCCGGCGCTACCTCTGACTGTCCGGCCTCAACAGGCGCAGGGGGACCAGACTTTTCGCTTGCTGCGTCACGTGACCCGGCCTTCCGCTCTTCCTTCGCGTCGCCATCGCCGTTCTGAGTGGCCGCATTATCGACCGGGCCGACGCGCGTGTTGGAGGTTTGCGCCGGCGCAGGCAGCGTCACACACAAAATCAATCCCGCGCACAAAAAGAACGCTCTCATCATCCCTTGTCCTATTTCCGCCTGCTCAAGCAACAAGCTAATTTGCGTCTTTCCTCGCATGGTGTGTTTGTGGAACCGGTTTAATAGCCATCTTCGGCAGAGTCTCTCACGCGAGACGATTGACCAGTGCGCTGGCAGTCACCACGAGTCTGGAAGAACAAGCTGCGCGAAGAATCTATTTGCATAGACGACCCGATCATGCCTTGCGCCTGCTCAGAAACTTTTCCTCTTGGACTCTAAGAAAGGAGAGGCGTAATACGTGTACTCTCGAAGTTTTTGTGAAAGGAGTGCGCCCGCGGTCGCCAACTTTAACGTTGCGCCGTACCGTGCCGGGGCGGGTCGATCAAGCTCCGCCTATTGTACAATACTACACTTGCCCTTTCGGGACTGGCAAGAATTGGGATGGAAAAAGTTCCGGCCACGTCTCGCCTAAACGCACGCGCACGAGTTCCTCCGCGTCGTCGGCGGTCTCACACTCCAAACACTCTAGGGCGATAGCGCGTGCACTTCCCGTGTCGATGCCGGAGAGCGTGCGGCGCAGGCGCGGAATCGAAGAGGCCGTCATACTGAGATCGCGCGCGCCGAGACCGACGAGGATCGCGGCATAGGCCGGCGTCGCCGCCATCTCGCCGCAGACGATGATCTGGATAAATGCCGTGCGCGCCGCGCCGATGGCCCGGTGAATGCTCAACAGCACTGCCGGATGCAGCGTGCGGAACCAGCCCGCCACTGCATCGTTACTGCGATCAACGGCGAGCAGATACTGGACTAGATCGTTGGTCCCCAAACTGAAAAAATCGACTTCGCGCGCCAGCTTGTCCGCTGTCAACACGGCAGAGGGAACTTCGATCATCGCTCCGAGCCGCACTTCGCCGACCGCTAAACCTTTGGCCTCAAGTTGCGCTCGTTCCTCCCCGATGATCCGCCGCGCGCGACGCACTTCCGCTGTGTCCGAGATCATCGGCAGCACGATGTCGAGCCGCCCATGCGCCGCCGCCCTGAGAATCGCGCGCGCTTGTGTCCGCAACACGTCTTCGTGTTGCAAACAAAAACGGATCGCACGCAGTCCCAGCGCCGGATTGCGTTCAAGCTCAGGCTCACCGATGCCGATCTTGTCGCCGCCGAGATCGAAGAGACGAATCTTCGCGCCGTCCGCGCCGGCTAGTTCTGCGATCTCTGTATAGGCTGCGAATTGCTCTTCTTCCGTCGGGACGCCGCCGCGCTGCGACACCAAAAACTCCGAGCGATACAAACCGATGCCCCGCGCGCCGAATTGCTTGACGCCCGGATACTCCGCCGGCAATTCGACATTAGCGCGCAAAATGATCTCGACTCCGTCGCTCGTGTAAAGCGGAGCCAACACGTTTTCCGTTGCGCCCGCGCGCGGCAGGCCCGCGCCATCAGTCAAAGTTTGCAGCCGCTCGACGGTGCGCGGCGTAGGGTGTAGCACGATCTCGCCGGTCAAGCCATCGACCGCGATCTCGTCGCCGGTACGCGCGTGGCGGTAGAGATCACGCACGCCGACGACCGCCGGAATGCCGAGTCCGCGCGCGATGATCGCGGTGTGCGAAGTCCATCCGCCCGCGTCCGAAGCGATGGCGCGAACGTGTGCAAAATCCAATTCTGCCGTCACCGAAGGCATCATCTCTTCCGCCACCACCACGGCACCTTTCACCAACCGCCGCGCGCGCGGTTCCCCGCTCAAGGCGACCAACACACGGCGCGTCACGTCTTCGATGTCGGAGCTGCGCTCGCGCAAGTAATCGTCTTTGATCTCAGCATAGACGGCGAGCAATCCGTCCGCGACGACTTTGACCGCCCACTCGGCGTTGGCGCGCTCACGCCGAATGTAAGTCTCTACGTCTTCGAGCAGCTTGCTGTCTTCGAGCATTAAGATATGAGCGTCGAAGATATAAGCGTGTTCCGCGCCGAGAGCTTTTTCGGCTCGCCGCTTGAGGGCGTGCAACTGCCGGCGCGACAGCCGCGCCGCGGCACGAAAGCGGCGCACTTCGCGTGCGATCTCGCCCTCCTCCAATGTCGCCCGGAAGATGTTTTCGCGCACGCCGCTGTGAATCCGCAGGACACGCCCGACCGCCACGCCCTCCGAGACGGCGACGCCGCGCCAATGCTTCTCCGCCTTACTTCTTTTTGCCTCTTGCTTGCTCACCATTTTTATTGCGGAATGCGGAATGCGGATTGGAAGGCAGATTGATTTTTAATCCGCAATCCGCAATCGGATCATTCTTCCCCAAACCCGCTCTCGAATTGTTCGCAGACCGCCGCAAGCGCTGCTTGTTCATCTGCGCCATCAATGGTCAGCAACAATTCAGTTCCGCGTGATGCCGCTAAGAGCAGCACGCTCAAGATTGATTTGGCGTCCGCCGCCGCGCTTTTGTCCGCACGCTCTAGCTGGATGCTGCTTTGAAAGCGGCTCGCCGTGCGAACCAATCGCGCCGCCGCGCGCGCGTGTAAGCCCAAGCGGTTGGTGATCGAGACGCGCCGTTGCAGCATCAATTCTTCTTCGCGGGCGCAGACAGCAGATCGCCCGCCAGATAGATCGCTTCTTTCCCCTGATCGCGCACGCGCTCGGCCACCGCCGCGAGCGACTCTTCGTCCGTCTGGCTCGCCAACTTGATCACCATCGGCAGGTTGACGCCCGTCACGACTTCCACTTCGCCTTCGGCCAAGAACATCGCAGCGATATTAGTCGGCGTCCCGCCGAACATATCTGTTAAGAGCAGCACGCCGCGCCCTTGCGAGACACTGCCAATCGCGCGCTCGATCTCGGCGCGCGCCAACTCCACATCATCATGCCACCCGATAGAGATTGCTGCGATGTGAGCGACGGGGCCGACGATCATCTCCGCCGCCGCCAACAACTCATTGGCGAACTGCCCGTGCGTCACGATCACTCCGGCAATCAATTTCTTCGCTTCAGTTTTCCCGGCACTGTCACTCATGCTTCAACTCCGAATTCCTAATCGCTCAAAAATCAGGCGACTTTCACACTTCAACAATAATTCCCATGTATCAAGCGGTCAACGTTCGACCACGCCAAACGAGCAATGGCCTGCGCGAAAGTTGTGACTAACTTTTGCGTGTCGCCGCCCGTGTGGGCTTTGTCTTCCGCACGTCGCGGTGGATCGCCACGGCGTCGAAGCCGCTCTTGCGAAGTTGCCGGGTGAGAGCGTTCGCGATCATCACGGAGCGGTGACGCCCGCCCGTGCAGCCGACACCGACCGTTAGATAAGACTTCCCTTCGCGGCGGTAGAGCGGCAGCAGGTAGTCGAGCAGATCACTGAAGCGTCGCAAAGTCTCCTGCGTTCCCTCTTTTTCTTTCAAGTATTGCACCACCCGGCGGTCGTGGCCTGAGAGGTGGCGCAACTCAGGCTCGAAGTGTGGATTGGGCAGGTGGCGCACGTCGAACAGCAAATCGATGTCGCGGGGCGAGCCATATTTGTGGCCGAAACTCAAGACTTGCACGCGCATCGGCGTGCCGTGCGGGTCGGGGCTGAAGCGTTCGAGCAGATAACGGCGCAGGGTGTGGACGGTGTGATCCGACGAGTCGATGATCAG
>JALZKK010000114.1 GCA_030859285.1 Acidobacteriota bacterium
TTCCTGCTCTAGCCTCCGCCAGAATTTAACCAACATGACCTCTCATGGGTGAACGGCGGGCGCAACCACACCGCTGGCAGCCGGCGCGTGGATGTCGGGGAGGAAGAAGAACAGGATGGCGAGGACGGCATAGACCGAGAGCAGTTGCAGTCCCTCGATCCAGTTGCTCTCGCCGTCGCTGCTGATCTGTCCGACAATGAAGATCGAGGCCACGACGGCGACGACTTCCGGGATCGTGAACTCGAAATTCATTGGTCGCCCGAACAAGTATGACGCGAAGATCAAAATCGGCGCGACGAACAGCGCGATCTGAAGGCTGGAGCCGAGCGCGATCCCCAAGCTCAAATCCATCTTGTTCCGCATCGCCATCAAAATCGCCGAAGAATGCTCGGCGGCATTGCCGATGATCGCCACGACGATCACACCGACGAAGACTTCCGTCAGCCCCAAAGTCTCGCGCGCCGCCTCGACCGCCCCGACCAGAAATTCCGAGATCAGCGCCACGAACCCCGTCGCCACCACCAGCACGATCACAGACTTGCTCACACTCCACTGCACGCCGTGTTCTTCCGCCGCCGTGCGCTCCCGTCCCACATCTTCTAAAACGCCGTGTCCTTCCTCCGTGCCGGTGAACAATTGCCGGTGTGTGATCAAAGAGAAGACAAGCGTCATCGCGTAAGTCAAAAAGAGGACGATGGCGATCGCCAATGAAAGATTCTGCTCTCGCGCGGGCGTCCACCCACCCTGCGCGACGGGGACGGTCGCCGCTACTTGATGAAAAACAGTCGGGATAAGCAGCGCGATGGCCCCCAGACTGAGCGCGGTCGCGGAAATGCTGGCCGCCGTCCGATTAAAAGTCTGCTTCGAGAACTTCACGCCGCCGGCCAGAAATGACAAGCCTAAGACCAGCAGAATGTTGCCGATGATCGAGCCGGTGATCGACGCCTTGACCACGCCCTCTAAACCTTTCGAGAGCGCGAACAAAGCGATGATCAATTCGGCGGCGTTGCCGAACGTCGCGTTGAGCAAGCCCCCCACGCCCTGCCCTAAATGTTCGGCCAGATGCTCGGTCGCCCGTCCCATCCAACCCGCCAACGGGATGATTGCCACGCACGAGACGATGAACAGCGCGGTCGGATTCTCCAACGCCGGCACGAACCGCAAGAGGATCGCGACCGGGACTAAAACTAAGAGCCAATCGAGACTCGGCCTGAACCAAGAACGTGATGAACCATCACCGGCGGGCGCGGGAGTCGCAGTTTCAGAAGCAACGTGTTCAGTGGTAGGTGTCGGCATGGAATGTATTTACCACAACTCGCGCGCTTGGTTGAATCCCTGAAAGCAGTCCGTTGTCCGTAGTCAGTTGTCCGTTGCGTTTCCTACCTGCCCTTGAATCTCGTCCTTTAGCTTCCATCTCATCGATCCCAAACGATGGACAACCGGCTACGGACAACGGACAGTCTTCTCGTTTTGCGCCTCGCGCGGCGTGTGCTTAAATGCCAGTGATGCAACACGCCAACATACTCGATCTGTCGCGCACGGCTCTCGTCATCATCGACATGCAGGAGTCTTTCCGCTCGGTCATCTCGGACTTCGCCGAAACTTCAGCGCGGATCGCTCTCGTCGCGCACGCCGCGCAGTTGCTCAAGCTGCCGGTTCTCGTCACCGAGCAGTATCCGAAAGGCTTGGGCCAGACGGCAGGCGAAATTCGCGCGGTGCTGCCGCCCGGCCAAGAGCCGATTGAGAAGACGGCCTTTAGTTCCTGCGGCGCGCAATCTTTCGTCTCGCTCTTGCAGCAGACCGGCGCGCAACAAATTCTCGTCTGCGGCATCGAAGCGCACATCTGCGTCAACCAAACGACTCACGATCTGCTCGCGCGCGGCTACCAAGTGCATCTCTTAACGGACTGCATCACCGCCCGCTCCGCGCAGAACCGCAAGACCGGCCTCGCCAAGATGCGTCGCAGCGGCGCGCTTCCCTCCACCACCGAGATGGCGCTCTTCGAGTTGCTGCGCGACGCCCGGCATCCACAGTTCAAGGCGGTGCAGAAGCTCATCAAATGAGCAGTCCAATGTCCAATGTCCGATGTCAGAAAGACGATCTTGGATTTTGGACTTTGGACTTTGGACTACAACATGGACTTCTTAAAAGCACTCAACGAGCAACAACGCGAAGCCGTCACGACGACAGACGGGCCGCTCCTGATTTTGGCGGGCGCTGGTTCGGGCAAGACGCGCGTGATCACTTACCGGATCGCTTATCTGATCGCGGAGCGTGGGGTCGCGCCGTACAACATTCTGGCCGTCACGTTCACCAACAAGGCGGCGGGCGAGATGCGCGAGCGCGTCGAAAAGATTCTCAGCGACCAGCGTTTGCAGAGCGCGCCGTTGATCTCGACTTTTCATAGCCTTTGCGTCCGCATCCTGCGCCGCGACATCGAGGCTTTGGAGGAAGGCTATAACCCCTCGTTCACGATCTACGATCAGGATGATTCGACGCGCGTCGTCAAAGCGTGCATCAAGGATTTGGGCTACGACACGGAACGCCTCGGCGCGCGGCAAGTCCAAAGCGCGATCAGCCACGCCAAAAATAGCGGCATGGACGCCGCCGAGTATGCCGCCCGCGTCGAGTACGGCGACGAAAAGCGCGGCGCAATCGCCCGCGTCTTCAAACTCTACGAAGAACGCCTCCACAACAACAACGCTCTAGACTTTGACGACCTGATGATCAAGGCCGTCCGCTTGCTCCGCAAAGTCGAGCGCGTGCGCCAACACTACAACGATAAGTTCCGCTACATCCTCGTCGATGAGTATCAGGATACCAACAGCTTGCAGTTCGCTTTAATCCGTTTTCTGACCGAGCAACAGCAGAACATTTGTGTGGTTGGCGACGAAGATCAGAGCGTCTATAAATGGCGCGGAGCCGACATCACAAACATTCTCAATTTCGAGCAGCACTACCCGGAAGCGAAACTGATCCGGCTCGAACAAAACTACCGTTCGACGCAGACGATCCTCGATGTCGCCGGCACGGTCGTGAAGTTAAACACCGAGCGCAAGGGCAAAACTCTCTGGACGGCGAATCCGGCAGGCGAGCGCATACGCTATTACCAAGCCCTTGACGCCGATACGGAAGCGCGCTTCGTCGCCGCGAAGATCGAAGAGCATCGCCGCCGCGAGCCGGATTTGCGCGCCGCCGTCCTCTACCGCACCAACGCGCAATCGCGCGTCTTTGAAGAAGCATTGCGGCGCGCGAACATCGGTTACAACATCGTCGGCGGTTTCTCCTTCTACGAGCGCGCTGAAGTCCGTGACATCATCTCGTATCTAAAACTCGCGCTGAACCCGCACGATTCCATCGCCTTAATGCGCGTCATCAACACGCCGCCGCGCGGACTCGGCAAACAGACGCTCGACGAACTGGCTCGCCGCGCCAAAGACTTCGGCGTGTCTCTGTGGGAAGCGATCTCGATCATCGCCGAACAACAGACGCCGGGCTTTAGCCCGCGCGCCGTCAAGGCGCTGAAGAATTTTCAACAGATCATCACTGATCTGGTTTCGACCGTGCAGAAAGAGCCGGCGTCGGAAGTGGTCAAAACCGCGATCCGCAATTCGGGTTATGCGTCCGCTTTGGAGTCTGAGAACACGGAAGAGGCCGAAGGGCGTCTGGAGAACTTGCAGGAGTTGGTCAACGCCGCCGTCGATTACGACAAGGAAGAACAGCGCGGCCTGCGCGAGTTCATCGACTCCGCCGCGCTCGCCTCCGACACCGATCAGTACAAGCGTGATGCGCCCGTCACGCTGATGACGATGCACTCGGCCAAAGGCTTAGAGTTCCCTCTCGTCTTCATCGTCGGCATGGAAGACGGCCTCTTCCCGCACGCGCGCGCGGCGGCAGACCAAGCGGAGTTGGAAGAAGAACGCCGCCTCTGCTACGTCGCGATCACGCGCGCCGAAAAATATCTCTACGTCATGCACGCGATGAAACGCCGTGTCTATGGCGAAGAACTCGCGTCCGAGCCTTCGCAGTTCCTAAACGAAATGCCGCTCGAACTTTTGGACGACCTCTCGCGCGGCCCCTCTTGGCTCTCCTTCGCGCGCAGTTCCACCCGCACCGAAAACCTCCAAGCCGCCCGCGCTCTCAGCGGCGAACCCCGCGAAGAGAAACGCTACGCCGGCAAGACATATGACAGCGTTGACTCCATCGCCGAATTCTTCCGCCAACGCGGCCAACAACTCAACGGGCCGCGCACGTCCGCCACACCGCAGCAACAACCGATCATCAAACGCCGCGCCGAGACAGCCAACACCGCGCCAGTCTCTTCCACGTCTTCCGCTTCTGCCGGCAGCTTCACGCCCGGCACACACGTCCGCCACGCCAAGTACGGTCGCGGCCTCGTCCTGCGCCGCGAAGGCACGGGCGACGCCGCCAAACTCACCGTCAGCTTTCCCGGCTTCGGCCAAAAAAAGTTAATCGAGAAATACGCCGGCTTGGAGAAAGCATGAAGCGGCGCGCACTTAATCGGGACAACTACAAACTCAGCGCATTTATTTGAACTTTCCGGCTTCAACCGCGAGCGGTCTAATCTGCACGAATCCAGCACGCTTCGCACGGATAACATCACCACATGTGGAATTATCCACCTCCAAAGGTGGATAATTCCGGCCAGCGCGGAGTTATCCACTAATAGTTGGATAACACGGGAAATCCGCGTATTATCCGCCTGCCAGTGACGTTGAATAATAGTT
>JALZKK010000125.1 GCA_030859285.1 Acidobacteriota bacterium
GCGATCTCGTCGCCGTAGTAAAGCTGCGGCGTGCCGCGCACGGTCATGATGAGTGTCTGCGCGAGTTTCAATCCGGCGCTGGTCGCGCCTTTCTCGTTCATAAAGCGCGATACGTCGTGGTTGCCGAGGAGCGTGACAAGAACACGCGGGTTCGCATAGAGCTGATCTTGCGCGAGCATTTGCGCCACGTCGCGGATTGGTCCCCCTTCGCCGAAAGCGCGGCGGATGGGATAAAAAAGCGGGAAGTCGAAGAGGGTGTCGAGACCGGAATCGATCATGCCGGGGAAGCGCACCACGCCGCCCTGAAAGAAAGAGACGTGCGCGGGATCGCCATCTAAAACTTCGCCGACGACGTTGACGCGCGGAAATTCGCGTTTGATCGCCGCCGTCCAATCGCGCCAAAAGTGATTGGGGACGTATTGCCAAGTGTCTTGCCGGACGGCGTCGAGGCCGGTTACGCCGATCCACCAGAGTGTGTTTTGGATGTGATAGCGCGCGGCCTCTTCGTCGCGCTGGTTGAAGTCGGGCAGGATGTCGATGAACCAGCCGTCCATCGTCTCGCGGTATTGCCGGTAAGATGCGTTGGGATCGTGCAGCGCCCACGTCTGAAAGCTGTTGGCGAGATGATTCTGTTCCGTGCCGTTGTACCAAGTCGGCGTCGGTGTGTCTTTGACCCACGGGTGATAGGGACCAGAGTGATTGGCGACTTGATCCTGAATGATCTTAATGCCCATCGCGTGAGCTTTATCGACCAACTCGCGCAGTTTCGCCATGTCGCCGAAGTGTTCCTCGACCGCGTAAAAATCAACCGCGCCGTAGCCGTGATAATCCGTGATCGGACGCTTCGGCCCGTTCGGAACTTCGGGGTAAGTTTCTTTTTCGTTCAAGTGGTTGACGTTGTCGTACCACGGATTGAGCCAGAGCGCGGTGACGCCGAGTTCTTTCAAGTAAGGCAGGCGGTCGATGATGCCTTGCAGATCGCCGCCGTGATAGTGGCGCGGTTTAGTTCTGTCATAGAGGCCGCGCGATGGCGGCGGATCATTGTTCGAGCGATCACCGTCTTGGAAACGATCCGGCATGATCAGGTACATCACATCGTCGGTCGTAAAACCCTGAAAGCGACCGGCGCGCGCAAGTGGTGCGATCACGGTAAACGGCGCGTCGGCTGTTCCGTTCGGCGTCGTGATGCGAAGCGCGCGTGCGCCCGGCGCGGCTTTGGGATCGATGAAGACATCGACGAAGAGATATGTGCCAGCCGGATTCACGCGCACAAGGCCGGTCTGAATCCCTGCGCCGCCCGGCTCGACTCTTGCTCCATGAAAGCCGCGTCCGCGAATCATGACGCGCATAGGATTGAGCGTTGAACCCGTCCACCAACTCGGCGGCTCAACCTTCGCGACGGTGGGCCGCTCTTGCGCTGCATCGACGGCGCAAACGGAGATGAGCAGAATTACAACGAATAAAAGTCGTGTTAGATTTTTGCGCGGTTGTCTGTTCATAAACGACGGATCGATCCTTCTGCTGTTGCGTTGAGTGTCGGGGGACCAACTGACCAACCGCAGAGGGCGCGGAGGAACGCAGAGGAAAGACAGAGAGGGAAACGGCAGGTGAGATTGGTTCTGATCTCAAATTTGAAATCTTAAATCATGCTTCTCCCTTGCTTCCTCTGCGTTCCTCCGCGTCCTCTGCGGTTAAATTCTCTTGCCCAGCAAAGCAAACTTACTTGCTCAAGTCGCCTTCCGATTTCAGATCGCTAATTTCCGTCCGCAGGTTGCGTCCGTAGAGAGCGGTCAAGTCTTTCAGTCGTTCTTGAATTTGCGACGTCAGCGCGCCCGGCAGGTAGCGCCAATTCCAGTTGCCGGCGGTGCTGTTCGGCAAGTTCATGCGCGCGTCGTTGCCGAGGCCCAACACGTCTTGCAAGGGAATGAGCGCTGTATTGGCGACCGATGACAGTACGGCGCGGATGAAATCCCAGTGAATCTCACGGCCTGCGGAGTTCAGATAATTGAGGCAGAATTTTCGTTCGCGCTCGATCTGCGCGGCGGTGCGGGTAGAGCCTGCGCCCGCGTGCGAGTTGAACCAACCGACCGTCGTATCGTTGTCGTGTGTGCCGGTATAGACCGCGACGTTGCGATGATAGTTGTGCGGCAGATCGGTGTTCTTAGTGTCGCCGCCGAAAGCGAATTGCAAGATACGCATTCCGGGAAAACCGAAGTCGTCGCGCAAGGCTTCGACATCGGGCGTGATCACGCCGAGGTCTTCGGCGAGAATCGGAAGATCGTCGCCGAGCGCGCGGCGGATCGCCGTGAACAACTCGCGGCCCGGCGCATTGACCCAACGCCCGCGCTCGGCGGTCAGATCGCCGCCGGGAATTTCCCAACTCGCCGCGAAGCCGCGAAAGTGATCGATGCGAATGATGTCCACGAGATGCAGCATCGCACGCACGCGCTCGATCCACCACTGAAAATTTTCGGCTTGCATTCGCTCCCAATCATAGAGCGGGTTGCCCCACAGTTGGCCGGTCGCGCTGAAATAGTCGGGCGGAACGCCAGCGACGACGCGGGGACGTCCGTCCGCGTTGAGCTTGAAGAGATGGGGATTAACCCACACGTCCGTCGAATCGTGCGCGACGAAGATCGGAATGTCACCGACGATCCGAATGCCCCGCTCTTCGCAATATCGCTTGAGCGCTGTCCACTGGCGGAAGAAGAGGAACTGATAAAACTTGTGCGCGTCGATCTCCGCGCGCAGACGTTCGCGCGCCGCTGCCAGAGCGGCCGGCTCGCGCCGCCTGATGGGTTCTTCCCATTGATTCCAAGCCACGCCGCCGCGCGCGTCTTTCAACGCGCGATACAAAGCGTAATCGTCGAGCCACGCGGCCTCGTGTTGATTGAACATCTCGAACGCGCCGCGCAATGCTGTGCTGGTGCTGTGCTGAAAATTCTCGAACGCTCGCCGGAGCAGTTTCTTTTTCCATTCGATGACCGGGCCGAACTGCACGCGCTCGTCGTTAAACTGGGGCGCGCGGTCGAGATCGCTTGTGCCGAGCAGACCTTCTTCGGTTAGTTGTTCGGGGCCGATCAGCAGAGTATTACCCGCGAACGCCGAGAAGCACTGGTAGGGCGAATCGCCGTAGCCAGTGGGACCAAGCGGCAGCACTTGCCAGAGACTCTGATTGCTTTCGGCTAAAAAGTCGATGAAGGCGTAAGCCGCGTCGCCGAGATCGCCGATGCCGAAGCGGCCCGGCAAGCTGGTCGGGTGCAGCAAGATACCGCTCGAACGTGAAAAGCTCACCTCGAACCTCTCAATTGTTGAACTGGACAAAGTAGGAAGAACAACGCGAATGCGCGATAACTTTTACAACAGTGATCGTGGATCGGCAAGGCGGCTGTAAGGGATAAGGGCGGAGGGATGAAGAGGCGGCGGACGGGAAGAGCGGGAGACAGGGAGACAGGGAGAGGGGGAGAAAAGACAAAGTCGTTGCACCCCGTCTCCCGCTCTCCCCTTCTCCCCGTCTTCACTCATTCCTCATCCCTATTTTGTAAGCCACTGCGCTTCGCGCCGGGACGGTGAACTTGATCGTCTTGTCTGAAACTGTCGCGCTCTCTTTCGCCACAAGCAGCGGCGTGAGGCTCACGCCATCAGCGGCGTTGACGAATGAGGCCGGGATGGTGATCGTCTTTGTCGTGGCGGCGCGGTTGAGGGCGATGATGACGGTCTCGCCGTCCGATTGTCTGGCGTAAGCGTAAGTGTCATCGTCGAATGCGAGATCGAGCAGTCGCCCGTGACGGAGCGAGGACTGCTCGCGGCGCAGCTTCAGCCAGTCGCGCACCCACGCGAACATGCGCCCCTCGCGCTCAGTGCGTCCCTGCGGATCGAAAGCGTTGCGGGCATCGCCGGGCCAGCCGCCGGGAAAGTCGCGGCGGTTGTCTGGATCGCCGCCGCCTTCCATGAAAATCTCGTCGCCATAGTAAAGCTGCGGCGTGCCGCGCGTCGTGATCAGAAAAGCGTGGTGCAGCATCGAGCCTTCAAGCGTCATGCCTGCGAGCGATGCGATGCGCGGTACGTCGTGGTTGCTCGCCATCGTTACCAAGCGCGAGGCGTTCGGGTACACCGCGTCGAACTTCAACGCATCGCGCAAGCTCTTCATCGTTTGCTTGCCGCTAAAAGTTTGCAGCGAAGTGCGCCAGAGGTAGAAGTCGAAAACGGAATCGAGCGCGGTGTCGATGCCGTCCCAGCCTTCGCGCCCGCCGAGGTAGAACGAGAGATGCGCCGGGTCTTCGCCCCACGCCTCGCCGACCATCCACAGCTTCGGGTATTGCCTGTCGAGCGCGCGGTTCAAATCGCGGATGAATGGGCGCGGCATGTATTGGATGGTGTCTTGACGAATGCCGTCGATGCCGGTCATGCCGATCCACCACAGAGCATTCTGAATTTCGTAACGCGCGACTTCCGGCTCGTCCTGATTCATGTCGGGCAGATCGTCGGAGAACCACCCGTCGAGCGTCGGACGGCGCGCGGCGTCGCTCGCGTGCGGATTCGAGAGCAGATCGTTTTGAAACGGATTGAGCGCGTGCTTTCCTAACGAGCCGTGGAACCAATTATCGAGCGGCGCGTTCTTAACCCATGGATGCTGCGAGCCGACGTGATTGGCAACCTGATCTTGAACGATCTTGATCCCCATCGCGTGCGCTTGCTCAATCAACTCGCGCAACGTCTCCAACGTGCCGAAGTGATCTTCGACCGCGTAGTAATCGACCGCGTGATACCCATGATAATAAGTGTTCGGACACCACGGCTTATCGCAACGATTCAACCCGTTCCAGTTGTCATACCACGGCGTCAGCCACAAAGCCGTCACGCCCAACTCTTTCAGATACGGCAAGCGATTGATGATTCCCCGGAAATCGCCGCCGTGATACGCGCGCGGATTCTTTCGCTCATTGGCTTCAGGCGGGCTACCGGCGGGTGCGTCGTTCGTCGTGTCGCCGTTCGCAAATCTGTCCGGCATGATCAAATAGATCACGTCGTTTTTCGTAATGCCCTGAAAATGTGTCGCCGGATCGAGCGGCGCATTGATGCGAAACGGGATCGTCGTCTTGCCCTGCGCCGTTTCCAACGTCAACGGATAATCGCCCGGCGCGGCATTCGCTGAGACAGTGACGCTGACGAAAACATAAGCGCCTGCCGGATTAACCACGACCGCGCTCGCCTCTGTCCCGGCGCGCGTCGCCGACACCCGCGCTCCATGCAGGTTGGTCCCCCTCACTAACAACCGCACCGGATTGAGCGTCTGCCCCGCCCACCAAGAGGGAGGCTCAACCTTCAGCACGGTTGGAGAAGAAGGAGTCTGTGCGACTGCGTTCAGTGAAACGCAGACAAATATGACGAGCCATGACGGAAGCAATTTGAGCAAGAGAGGCAAGAGGTTTCTTTTCATATGATGGTCGGCTCTGACGTTTGCCGCAACGGAGAATCCCCATTAACGCCGAACGTCTGAATGATCTCGGTTCTGAGAGCGCGTTAGGAAGGTGTTTAAGAAGTCGGATACAGAGGTGATGCAGACACGGAGAAAGAAACCATCCTGTTGGCGCGCCCTCAAAGACTTTAGAAGTCGTCCCGGAACTTACTATTTTCCTGCTTTGACGTAGCTTTCGAGATTTGCGTGAGCGCCGGTTAAGGCGTCTGGCCGAGCATCTGCTGCGTGCGTAGCCGCTCATCAAATCTTCGTTCCTGCTGCACCTGTTTTTCGAGCGCCTCCAGACGCTTGAACTCGGCTAATACGGCCTGCGCTTTCTCCTTCTCTTTCAAGCGCGAATAAGCGAGGAAGAGTTGATAGTGCGCCTGTGTGTGCGCCGGGCTTTTGTCGATGACGCGATGCAAACGCACGACCGCTTCCGCGTAATCGCGCTTCTTGAGCGCGAGACGCGCATAATCGTAGAGCGCCGGCACTTCATCCGGTTGCAGCGCGAGGGCCCGTTTGAGCGCCGCTTCGGCGTCTTCCGGGCGTCCCTGCTCGATGGCAACGTAGCCGAGGCTGGCAAGCGCGTCCACGTGATCCGGTTTCGCGGCCACGAATTTTTCGAGCAGTTCGCGCGCGCGGTCGAAGTTTCCGGCGGCGCGGTGAGCGTAGCCTTGCAGGTATTCGATGTTTTCGATTTTCGGGTCGAGCGAGGCCGCGAGGTCGAAGTCGGCGGCGGCAGCCGTCCACTCGCCCTTGCGGTAGTGGGCGTTGGCGCGGCCTATCACGTAAGCCGCCTGCCGTGGATCAATCGCGAGCGCGCGGGTGTACGACTCAATCGCTCCCTCCCAAAAGCCGGCGCGGAAATACTCCCGCCCGAGCATGTAGTGGTACTGCGCGCTCCGCTCCTCGCGCTCGACGGCGTGCTTGAACTCTGCGATGGCGTTGGCGTGATCGTTGCGCGCGCTGGCGATCAGGCCGAGACGAAAATGTGTCTCCGCCGGAGCCGGGTCAATGTCGGCGGCCTCGGCCAGAAAGCGCGCCGCCTCTTCATTGCGTTCGAGGTTATAAAGCACGATGCCGAGATTGTAGAGCGTTTCAAAAGTGCGCGGTTGCAGTTCGTTGACGCGCGCATACAGGCGTGCGGCACGCTCGTACTGCTCGTTCTGCGCGAGCGCAGTGGCAAGCGTAAACAGTGCGCGCGCGTCGCTGCCGGCAACTCGCTCAACCAGTTCGGCGGCGGCGGCGGCCTCCGTTTTGCGCCCGGCGCGGTAGGCGACATTGAGAAATGCAAGCGCGAGTTGCGGGTCGTTGGGGGCAGCGGCGCGGGCGCGGGCGAAATGCTCGGCGGAACGCGCGAAGTCGCCTCCGTCGCCGTAGAGCGCGCCGAGGTTGTAGTGCGCCTGCACGTGCGCGGGATCAATTTGCAGCACGCTCGCAAATTCGGCGATGGCCTCTTTCAACTGCCCGCGTTGCGCTAGCAGGCGTCCGAGGTTGTTGCGCGCGCTCACGAAGCGGGCGTCGAGATTGATCGCCTGATTGAATTCGTTGAGGGCTTCGGCGGAGCGCCCCGCGCGGTCGAGGACGACGCCGAGAAGGTTATGCGTCACGGGAGAACGAGGCGCTATGCTGACGGCGTTGCGCGCCGCGCGTTCGGCCTCCGCAATCCGATTTGCTTCCAACGCCGCTACTGCGGCGTCGAGCGCCGCACGGGCCTCCGCGCTCAACGTAACATTTGAAGTAGAGTCGTTCGCTGCCGGAGTCGTGGCAGCGGCGCGCGGCGCGGCGGCGGGAGGGCGGCGCGCGCC
>JALZKK010000137.1 GCA_030859285.1 Acidobacteriota bacterium
CTTGCGGCTTTGCCGCTCCGCAATGCGGAAAGGCTGTACCTTTCCGGTTATCCGCTTATTCTTTTTCCGGGAGAGGCCGCGCCTCGACCGGCGGCTTCGAGGCGCAGCCTCTCCGCTAAAAGGAAAAAGCCTCTTGCGGAAAGGCACAGCCTTTCCGCACTGCGGGCGGCGGAGCCGCAGAACCTTCAATCTTTAACCCGCGTATTCCTTGCGTTATACGCGTTAATTCTCAGTCTCTCGGTCGCATCGGCGCAAGTGAAGGAAGGCGCGGCCTCGAAACTGCGCTCGCTGCCCGCGATCAGCTCGCGCGCGGAGTTCGACACGCTGGCGCGCATCAACGCCGATGTCGGTTACGCGCTGCCGCACGTCATGTTCGTCATCGACCGCAAAGACAAAAATAAAATCTACTACGTCAACTCGCAGCGTTACCGCTTCCACAAAGATTTCGTCAACGGCACATATCTTTCTTTAGAGCGCGGGCGCGAATTTTTCGAGCATAATTATTTGCAGCCCAACCGCCGTTTTATCTTAGGCACGCTCGCGTACCAAACGCCGGTGCGTCGCTGGACATTTGAGTTTTGGGAGGGCGACACGATCAACGCCGAACAGATCGCGCTGGCCGCCAATATCATCAATGCCAGTTTCTTCGAGCCGGTCGCTTTCAAGCCGAACTCGCTCAAACAGGAAGAGACTTCCGCCAAGATCGATAAGCTCGCGCGCGTCTTGCAAAGCGAGATCGCGAAAGAGCAAGAATATCAACCGCTCAATCTCGCGCGCGGCTTGGGCCGCATTCACATCATCGACAAGTTGGATGATCGCGTCGAGATCGGTTCCAATGAGATTCTCGTCTTGAACGAAGTGCCGGTGCATCTACCGCCGGTCGCCGGGATCATCACGAGCCGGCCTTCGACGCCGCTCTCGCACATCAATTTGCTGGCGAAGTCTTGGGGCGTGCCGAACGCTTATGTGAAGAATGCTGCGGAGTTGCTCAAGGAATATGACGGCTGGTGGGTGACGTTTGAAACGAAGCTCGGCCACTACGAGATCAAACGCGCCGGCAATAATCTGCTGGACGAATATCAACGGCGGCTCGACGCGCGGCGCGACGTGATGACGCCACGCTTCAATCTCGCGGAAAAACGTCTGCTCGCCCTGCGCTGGCAGCGAGCGCGAATGGCCGACGCTTACGGCGCGAAGTCCGCCAACCTCGGCGAAGTTTTGCGCGCGGGTCTGCCCGGCATTCTCGTGCCGAATGGTTTTACGATCCCGATTTATTATTACGATCAATTCATCAAAGAAAACGATCTCGAAGAGTCGATCTACGAGATGATGGACGATCAGAAGTTCGTTCACGATCCGGCGTACCGGCGCGAGCGGCTCGCCGGGATGCGCGGGCGCATTCAGCAAGGTAAGATGAGCGCACGCCTGCAAGCCGCAGTGTTGCGCCGCAAGAGAATCGAATATCAAGGCAAGGGACTCTTCGTCCGCAGTTCGACCAACGCGGAGGATTTGCCGAACTTCAACGGCGCGGGCCTCTACTCCACCGTCCCGAACGTGCGCGATGACGGGCAACTGATCGAAGCGATCAAGGCGGTTTGGGCTTCTGTTTGGAACTTCGAGGCTTACGAAGCGCGCGAACGGGCCGGCATCGATCACGCGAAAGTCTATCCGGCGGTCTTGATCCAAGAGGGCATCAACGCCGATAGCTCCGGCGTGATGATCACAACCGATCCTTATGACGACGAACAGAAGGACGCGATCTATATCAGCGCCAAGCGCGGGCTAGGCATTAAAGTAGTCGAAGGCAAAAAGATCGCGGAGCAGATCATTTATCGCCCGAAGGCTCTGGCCGTCCAAATCCTGACGCGCTCCGACGAAGACAGCCTGTTGACTTTCGACGAGGGAGGCGGCGTCAAAGAAATACCGATCAGCGGCGAGCGCATCGTCTTGACCGACGCAGTGATCCGTCGCCTCGCCCGCGCCGCCGCACAGGTCGAGCGCCTCTTCGGCGGCAAAGTTCAAGACATCGAATGGGTCTATCAACGCGGCCAAATTTACATCGTTCAATCGCGGCCCTACATTGCGGGAAGCTGAGGAGGGAGTAGCCAGTAGAAAAACATTCTCCATGTTGGCTACTGACTACTGGCTACTATTTACCATGTGCAAACAACATCTTTTCATCTGCGCTTTATGCTGCATGGCGGCGGTGTGGTTAGGCGCGTGCAGGCGGGACGGCGCGGGCGCGAATCAATCGTCGGAGGGCGGCGCGGCGACGCCTGTGCCGGGCGCGACCATCGCCGGCCAGCCAATTGACACAATGAAGCTCGACGCCGAGATCGCGCAGCTTGAGCGCGAAGCCGAGAAAGACCCGGACGATGATGTGACGCGCACATCGCTGGCGCAGGCTTATTTCCAGCGCGGCGACGCCTTTCAGCACAACGGCAAACTCAACGAGGCTTTGAGTGATTATCAACGCACGCTCCGCTACGATCCAGAACACGAAGAAGCCAACCTTCGCGCCGCACAGATCGTGCGCGAGTTGCAGCCCGAACCGCGCGCCGACGACGGCAAGCCCGTCGCCGTCCCGGCCTCGCCGCGAAAGAACAGTAATGAGTGACGAGTGATGAGTGACGAGCAAAGGCAGGTTTTTTCACTTATCACTCGTCACTCATCACTCGTCACTGTAGTCGAGATGTTGATCATACCTGCGATTGATTTGAGAGAGGGGCGGTGCGTGCGTTTGACGCAGGGGCGGAAGGCGGACGTGAAAGTTTATGACGGCGAGCCGGTCGAGATCGCGAAAGGGTTCGAGGAAGCCGGGGCGCGGATGATTCACGTGGTCGATCTGGACGGCGCGTTCGCCGACAGCAACGCGCGCAACCGGAAAGTGGCGCGGCGGATCATTCGCGCAGTAAAGATTCCGGTGCAGTTCGGCGGTGGTTTGCGAAGCGTGAATGACGTGCAGCAGATGATCGAGTATGGCGCAGCGCAAATCGTGATCGGAACGCTGGCCGCCGAGTCGCCGGAGACGTTGGAAAAGTTCGTGCAGCTTTTTGGCTTTCGCATCTGCGTCGGGATCGACGCGCGCGATGGCTCCGTGATGACGCACGGTTGGGAGAAGCGAGAAAAGCTATCGGCCAGTGAACTGGCCCGGCGCGTGGCCGACGCGGGCGTTGATCGCATCGTCTATACGGACATCTCGCGCGACGGAACGCTCGGCGGCGTCAACATTGAACAGACCTGCGCCATCGCGCGCG
>JALZKK010000158.1 GCA_030859285.1 Acidobacteriota bacterium
GATTGATCACCGACAAGGAATATCTCGACATCATGGCGCGCGCGATCCAGAATTTGCAGAACAGGCCGGGCCGCCGCGAGTTGAGTCTGGAAGAAGCGAGCTTCGACGCTTGGATCAAGTATTACCGACAGGATGAGAACTCCGTCAATTCGCAAGTTTCTTATTACGACAAGGGCGGCATCGTCGGCATGTTGCTTGACTTGGAAATCCGCAAACGCTCGAACGGCGCGAAATCGCTCGACGATGTGATGCGCGCGCTCTACAACGAATATGCGAAGCAGGGGCGCAACTACACGCCCGAAGATTTCCAGCGCGTCAGCGAGCAGATGGCCGGAGCAAGCCTCGATCAATTCTTCAGCCGCTACGTGCGCGGGACGGAAGAGTTGGATTACAACGCGGGCTTAAACGCCGTCGGCTTGCAACTCGTCACGACGGGGACGAACGATCCATCAAAGCCCGTCGCGCCAAAAGCCTATCTCGGCGCGAACTTGCGACAGGACGGTGATCGGCTCGCCATCACGAATGTCTTGGCCGGCACGTCCGCTTACGATCAAGGCTTGAACGCCTTCGATCAGATCGTCGCCCTCGACGGCGCGCGCGTGAACTTGCAAACCTTCAACGCCCTCCTCGACGAAAAGCGGCCCGGCGATGAAATCCGCCTGACCGTCTTTCGCCAAGACGATCTCCGCCACATCACCATCAAACTCGGCGCGCGCACCGAAGGCGACTATCGCATCGTCCCCATCAAGAACCCGACGACCGAACAAGCGCGCCTGTATGAAAGCTGGCTCAACGCACCGTTAAAGCAGTCACGAGTGATGAGTGACGAGTGACAAGATCAAAACTTGTCTTGGCTTGTCACTCGTCACTGTAGTTGTTGCTCGTCACTCGTCACTTGTCACTCGTCACTGTAGTTATGCAGCACATTCGTTTCACCATCGAAGATCGCGTCGGGCGGATCACGCTGGCGCGTGCGCCGTTGAATGTTCTGAATATCGCGATGATGCGCGAGATCGGCGGGGCGTTGGACGAGTGCGCGCGGCAACGCGAGATGGTAGCGGTCGTGTTTGAGAGCGCGCCGGAAGTGCGAGCGTTCAGCGCGGGCGTGGCCGTCGAAGAGCATGTCGAGGAGACGATCTTTCAAATGCTGGAATCGTTTCATGACATCTTTCGCGCGCTCGAACGAATGGCGAAACCGACGCTCGCGGTTGTTGACGGCGCAGCGCTGGGCGGCGGTTGCGAATTAGTCGCGGGTTGCGACATCGTGATCGCGAGCGACCGCGCGCGCTTCGGCCAGCCGGAGATCAAGCTCGGCGTTTTTCCGCCGGTGGCTGCGATTCTCCTGCCGCGCATCATCGGCGAACGCCGCGCCCGCGAGATGTGTCTGACAGGCGAACCCCTCGACGCCGCCGAAGCCTTGCGTTTGGGACTCGTCAACTACGTCGTCCCGCCCGCGCAGCTCGAACAAAAAACGCAAGAGATTCTCTCTCGCTTGCGCGAGTTGTCCGCGCCCGCGTTGGAGACGGCGCGCCGCGCCCTCGACATCGGACGCGGCCCGTCTCTCACGGAAACATTGGCCGAAGTCGAAAAACTGTATCTCGACGAGTTGATGAAACTCGAAGACGCGCACGAAGGTATCAGAGCCTTCATGGAAAAGCGCAAACCCATCTGGCGCAATCGCTAAACTTGAGAATCAAACTGTTCCGTGTGATGGCTCTGCTGTGCGGAGGCATGAGCCGGACGAAGTTTTTATGTTCCACTACTTGCTCCAATCTCAGCGCGCCGGGTATTGCCGGTTGCTGATGACGCTGCTGTGTCTGCTCGTCATCCTGCCGCCGGCTGTGGCGCAGTCCGGCGCGCGCTCTATTAAGCAAAAGCGTCAGCCTTCGTCTGACATTAGTCCCATCGCCGTCGCAAAACAGGCGGCTGAAAGTTTAGACGAGACGGCGCGGGCGATGACGGCGGCGTGCCGCGAGCGCGAGCTTGATCCGCAGGGCAGCGTGCCGATTGACGTGTTGCAGGCGCGGCCTTCGTTGCCCTTAGCGCACGGGGCGGTTGTGGCGGGCGTGGAGCGCGCTGAACGTTTGCTGCCCGTCGCGAAATTGTTGGCGGCAGAGAGCCTGACGGAATTGGCGCGCGAAACTGGTGTCAACCGCGTCGCCCTGCGCGAAGGGCTGCGACGCGTGCGGCGGGTGACGATGATCACGCCGGACATGGAATTGCGCGACAACGCTTCGGTGCTGTTCGCCGAGCCGCGCGCGATTCGCTTCGGCACGCTCTTTCTCGCCGGGCTAAATTCGGACGAGAGCATGATCAGCGTCTTGGCGCATGAGTTGACGCACGTAGCCGACGGGCCGCGCAGTTCTCTGTCGCCGCTCTTCCGCGCGGTGGCGCGTCGGGCATCGCGGGCCGCGCGTTTGCGTCTCTCGGCGCAACGCGGCGAAGAGTTAGCTTGCGATCTCGTCGGCGTGATGGCGACGCGGCGCTTCATCACACAAACGCCAACCCTTGAGCCGCGCGCGCGCCGCGCCGCACGCGCCGTCGCGCACAACTGCGTCGTGCAAGACGCGACCGACGCCTCGCATCTCTCGCCGCGCACGACCATGCGCGCTTTGCTCGCGCTCGAACCGGCATTCGCGCGCGACATCACTGGAGAAGCGGAAGCCTTCGCGCCGCCCGCCGCACCGCCCCGCTCACGCCGCCGCAAAGCGACTACGCATCACGTCCCGCGTTGACACGCGCGCGCACCGCTCCCTATCATCCGCAATCAATGAAGCCGCTTGCCTTTTGCCTTTTGCTTTTCGCCTTATGCCTGACAGGTTGTCGCCAGATCAGCGAGGGGTTAGGCGTGAGTGTGCGCCCGCGCGCTTTGCGCGATGTGCCGGCAGCGCGTTTGGCTTTTCGCTTGGAGCCGGACTTAAGTCCCGAAGCGCTGCCCGCCAATCTGAAAGACGAAGCGACCGATGAACCGTTGCCCGCGATCAAGGCCGACTTCGAGAGCCGGCGCGCGGAACAAGCCCTGCTCGGCACGGTCCTCTCGCCCGACGGCCAACGCGCGCTCGCGCTCTATGATCCCGGCAATATCTCTGAGGACGAGTTCAGGATCGATCTCTACAGCAGCGACGGGCGTTTCCTGCGAAACATCTTGCCGTTGAATCTTTCCGGCGTCTCGACGCTGGCCGTCACTTGGTCCCCTGACGGCCAATGGATCGCTTTCGCCGGACGCCGACCCGCGCTCGCGCAACCTTCGCCGACTCCATCTGTCGAACTCCCCGGCGAGACCCTGCCGGGAGGCACGATTGATCCGACCGCGCCTGCTGCGACGCAGACTGTCGCGCCGCTCATTGCGCCTGTCCCGGCCTACACCACCGAGCAAATTTATCTCTGCGACCGCGACGGCTATCACCTCCGGCCACTCACCTCGCGCGATGGTCTCATTTATTTTTCCGTCGTCTGGTCTCCCGATAGTTCCGCCATCGCCGCGCTCGCCTGCAAGGAAACCGAGTTGACCGCGCGGCTCAACGAGAACAAGCCGCTGGCGGGCCGCCCGCGCATCATCGACCGCGAAGGAGGCGAGCGACTGCTCGACGATCAACTGATGGACGCTTTCCCCGTCTGGTCCCCTGACGCCGCCAAAGTCGCCACCGCCGCCGATGCCAACGTCTTCATCTACGACGCCGCCGGCAAGCCGCCGACCGGCGCGCGCCTGCCCTTGCGTGAACCCTTAACCGCGGCCTCCGCCAAATACGACGAACAAGTTCTCTCGAAACGCAATTCATCGGGCAGCGATAGTCTGCCGCTCTCTTTCAACCCGGTCATCCGGCTCGAATGGGTCCAGCCCGAACTGCTGCTCATCCAGTCTGGTTTCGTCCGCATCTACCAAAACAACGAAACCGTCAACCGCTACCTACGCTGGCACGTCCTCCACCTCAGCCCGCAGGCGGTGTTGCTGAAATGAGTAGCCAGTAGTCAGTAGAGTTATGATTAACGAGCGATAAACTGATGACAAACTCTCGCCGATAAATGATTGGAAATTGATAGCTGACGCATGGCAAACTAAGAGGAGTTTTTTTAGTCGCGGAGTGACGGCAGATTAGTAGCCCATAGCGTCAGCTATGGGACCAAAACCGAAGTACGACCGCAAGCCCGTGAAACAGGCGACAGAATCGCGGCCCCGACAAGTTACGCCGGTTTTCTTTCGCTGCCGTAGCTTCAGTCTGCTCTGGCATCGTTTCCCCACAGCTCAAGCTGCGGGCTACTGATCTATCGCTACTCCGTAGCTGGACAATGACCATCGCATCACATGAGTTACTGATTACTGATTACTCTTCAAAGAAGGAGCAAACCCACATGAACTATCACAGCGTCGCAGAGATTTACGAAGCAATTGACGACACTCGCAAACGCCTCTTGGCCCGGCTCGCAGACTTAAACGCGGAGCAGCAGAATTTTCGCCCCGCCGATGATGTTTGGTGCGCCGCCGACATTGCCGAACATCTCTCGATCACCGAAGGGCAAATCGTTAAGCTCATGAACAAACTGCTGGCGAAAGCCGACAGCAACGCCGCCACAGACACCACCGACAGCGGCGACGCTAATACCGCGCAAACGCCGCCCGCCTTTCCTTTCACGCTCGACCATTTCGCCGAGAAAGTACGCGACATCAAAATCAACGCGCCGGAGAGCGTCCGTCCATGCGGCACAATTCCCCTCGCCGACTCGCTCGCCAAACTGCGCGAGTCGCGCGCCGCCCTCCACGCTCTCCGCCCACGCCTCGAAGCCGCAGACCTCTCCGCCGTCCTCTTTCCCCACCCGGCCTTCGGCCCCATCAACGCTTACCAATGGCTCGCCGTCACCGGCCTCCACGAAGCGCGCCACCTAAAGCAACTTGAAAGATTACTGAAAGACGAATGAGGAAGCAGGGGCAAGGGCAGGAGGCAGACGGCAGGAGCAGGAGGCAGGTAAGACCGGATTGTTTTTCCTGCCTCCTGCCCCTGCCTCCTGCTTCCTTATTGTTGCGGCCTCCGCGCGCGGCTTTATAATCGCCGTCGCACTTCTTTCAGGCCCCTGTAGCTCAATGGTTAGAGCACCAGACTCATAATCTGTGGGTTGCAAGTTCGAGTCTTGCCGGGGGCATCATTTTCAATTCTCATCTCTACGAATTTGTCCGCGTGGATTGTCGAAGTTATTCGTGCATTCGTTTAAGCCATCAAAGAAAATTTCTAGGCGAGTGCGTGTCGGGGTGGACACGGGCGGGACGTTTACGGATTTTGTGTTTGAGAAGCGTGGCCGGCTGGAGATTTTCAAGTTGGCTTCGACGCCGGACGATCCGGCACGGGCAATTGTGGAGGGCTTGCGGCAAATCGTGGGAGAGACGGGCGCGCGATTGCGTGAGATCGAGGTTGTGCATGGAACGACGGTGGGGACCAATGCGCTGTTGGAGCGGTGCGGGGCGCGTGTTGGGTTGGTGACGACTGCCGGGTTTGAAGATGTATTGGAGATCGGGCGGCAAGCACGACCGAGTTTGTATGATCTCGACGCGGTGAGGCCTGAGCCGTTGGTCCCCTGTCGTTTGCGGTTCAGCGTGCGCGAGCGCGTGACGGCGTTCGGTGAGGTGTTGGAAGAGTTGAGTGATGCAGAGCTGTCGCGGCTCGTCGAGAAACTCAAGCGGGCGCGCGTCGAAGCGGTCGCCGTCTCGCTGCTCTTTTCTTTCGTCCGGCCTGAGCATGAGCGGCGGATCAAGCGCGCTCTTGCAAGCCTCAACCTCCCGCTCTCCGTGTCACATGAAATCTTGCCTGAGTATCGTGAGTACGAACGCACTTCGACAATTGTCATCAACGCTTATTTGCAACCGCTGATGGGACGCTATCTGGAACGGCTGGCGGAGCGTGCGCCGCGTTTGCGCGTGATGCAATCGTCGGGCGGGAGCGTGTCATCTGCGGTGTCGGCGCGTGAGCCGGTTCGCACGATCTTGTCGGGGCCGGCAGGCGGCGTAGTGGGTGCGCTCAGGGCGGCGCGCGAGGCGGGCGCGGCAGACGTGTTGACATTCGATATGGGCGGGACTTCGACGGATGTGGCTTTGTGTGTCGGAGGCGAGGTGCGTTTGACGAACGAGGCGTTGGTGGCGGGGATGCCGGTGGCGATTCCGATGTTGGATATTCACACGGTCGGCGCGGGTGGCGGCTCCATCGCGCGCGTGGATGCTGGCGGTTCTTTGCGCGTCGGGCCGGAATCCGCCGGAGCCGATCCCGGCCCTGCTTGCTACGGGCGCGGGACTCTTCCGACCGTGACAGATGCGAATTTAGTTCTTAATCGCTTCGGCGGCGCACAGTTGCTCGGCGGAGATTTCACACTTGATGAGAAGTGCGCGTTGGCTGCTGTGACGCGCCTTGCGCGCGAGATGAGCGCGGCGAGTGGAAGAAAAATCGACGCGATGGCAGCGGCGCTCGGCGTCGTGCGCGTGGTCAACGCCGGGATGGAGCGCGCCTTGCGTGTGGTATCGGTTGAGCGCGGCTTCGATCCGCGCGGCCTGACACTCGTCTCGTTCGGCGGCGCGGGCGGCTTGCACGCCGTCGCGCTCGCGCGCAGTTTGAAGATTCCGCGCCTCATCGTGCCGCGCCGTCCTGGCGCGCTCTCGGCTCTGGGCGCGATTGTCTCAAACGTGATCAAAGATTCAAGCCGCACCGTGATGTTGGAAGCGACGGATGAAAGCACAGCTCAACTTGATCGCGCATGGAACGAGATGGAGCGGGCGGCGCGTGTGGCGTTGCGGCGCGAAGGTTTTGGCGACGAGCGACAACGCCACGAGCGGAGTGTGACGGCGCGCTACAAAGGACAATCATTCGAGTTAGAAATCAAAGCTCCTCAACGTGAATCACTCGCCGCCGCTTTTCATCGCGCGCACTTCGCGCGCTACGGCTACGCGCCAGCCGGGAACGCGGTCGAGATCGTCAGCGCGCGTCTGCGCTCAAGAGGATTAGTGCCGCCAATCAAGAGCGAGCGGTTGTCCGGCACGAAGAGCGAACGTCTAATCGCACCGCAACGACATGCGACTGTGTATTTCGACGACGGGCGCAAAACTGTCGCCGTCTATGCGCGTGAAGCACTAACGGCTGGCCTGCGACTTAAAACGCCGTGCATCGTGACGGAGTATTCCTCAACCACATTGGTCCCCTCCGAGGCGCGCGCGCAGGTGGACGCGCACGGCAATCTCGTCATCGAATTATGAAACATCAACGGAGTTTTGATCCCGTCACGCTGGAAATCTACCGCGCACTCTACACTTCGGTCGCGGAAGAGATGGGCGTCGCGCTCCGGCGCACGGCCTTTTCGCCGAATATCAAAGAGCGGCGCGATTATTCGTGCGCCGTCTTTGACGCGGCGGGGCGCGTCATCGCGCAAGGCGATCATATGCCGGTTCACCTCGGCTCGATGCCGTTGGCTGTCGCCGCTGCCTTGCGCGACACCGAGATCGGCCCCGGCGATGTCGTCGCCTTAAACGATCCCTTCGCCGGCGGCACGCACCTGCCGGACGTGACGCTGGTGGCGGGCGTCTTCTTAGAAGGCGGGAGGCAGGAGGCAGGAGGCAGGAGGCAGGAGGCAGGAACAATCTCAAATTTCAAATCTCAAATCTCGGGTTTCAAATCCGCAATCCGCAATCCGCAATCCGCAATCTTCTACGTCGCCAATCGCGCGCATCATGCGGACATCGGCGGGGCGAGTCCGGGTTCGATGGGGATGGCGACGGACATTTATGGCGAGGGCTTGCGGATTCCGGCGATTCATTTGGTGCGGGGCGGCGTGCTGGTTGAAGACATGCTGCGTTTGCTGTTGGCGAACGTGCGCGGGGCGGAGGAGCGGCGGGCGGATTTCGCGGCGCAGATCGGATCATTGAAGACAGGTACGGTGCGGCTGTTAGAGATTATGGAGCGTGCGGGCAACGCGCGCGAGGCGCAGGAGTATGCGGAACATTTGATCGCTTATTCATCGCGGATGATGCGCGCCGTGATCGCGCACCTCGCCGACGGCGTGTATGAGGCGGAAGATTGGCTCGATGCGGACGGCGTGACGGACGTGCCGATCAGACTGCGCGTCAGCGTGACGATTAAGGGCGAGCGGGCGACGGTCGATTTCACGGGCAGCGCGCCGCAAGTCGCTGGTCCCTTAAACGCGGTCGAGGCGATCACGATCTCGGCAGTGTCGTATGTCTTCCGCTGTCTCGTCGGCATGGCGGACGTGCCGGCGAGCGCGGGATTGATGGAGCCGATCACTGTTGTCGCGCCATTGGGAACAATTGTGAATGCCGCGCCGCCGTCGGCAGTCGCGGGCGGCAACGTCGAGACTTCACAGCGCATTGTCGATGTCTTGTTCAGAGCCTTAGCTTCAGCCGCGCCTGAACGTATTCCGGCGGCGAGTCAAGGCACGATGAATAATCTGACCATCGGCGGCATCGATGCGCGAATTGGCAAAGAGTTCGCTTACTACGAAACCATCGCAGGCGGCATGGGCGCGCGGCCACAGCGCGACGGTATGAGCGCTGTGCATACGCACATGACCAACAGCCTCAACACGCCCGCCGAAGCGCTCGAATATGCTTATCCGTTGCGCGTCCGCGCCTACAAAATTCGGCGCGGCTCAGGCGGGCGCGGGCGCACGCGCGGCGGCGATGGCGTCGTTCGCGAGATCGAGACATTGGTCCCCGCGCGCATGTCGCTCTTAGCTGATCGCCGCGCGCTTGCGCCTTACGGTCTGGCAGGCGGCGCAGACGGCCAGTCCGGTCGCGACGCGGTTGTGACGACAGACGGGCGCACACGCCGCATCTCTGCCAAAGGCTCTTGGAATTTGCGAGCCGGCGACCGCGTGCGGATCGAGACGCCGGGCGGAGGCGGGCATGGGAGCAGGGGCAGGAGGCAGACGGCAGGAGGCAGACGGCAGGAGGCAAGGTAAGACCGGATTATTTTTCCTGCCTCCTGC
>JALZKK010000182.1 GCA_030859285.1 Acidobacteriota bacterium
GCCGCCGACATAGATCGGATAACCGACGCGGTAAAGTTTGAGAAAGCCTTTCACGTCCGCGTCCGGCTCGGCATCGACGTTTAATCCGATCAGATCGACGCCGTTGGCGGCCAGCGACGCGCGCAGACGCTCAAGCTCCGGCATCTCTTTCGCGCACGGCGTACACCATGTCGCCCAGACATTGATCAGCGCGCGCCTTCCGGGTTTTAGATATTGCCGCACGCTCGCGGCTTCGCCCGCCATCGTTTTCAAAGTCATCGCCGGCAGCAGTTGGCCGACCGCGATCTTGAGGCCGCGAGCGAATGCCTCTTCTTTCGTCAGCGGATCGGGAAGACTGGCGCGGCCAAGTGTTAAGACCTGCGTTTTGCCTGTGCCTTCCTTGAGTGTGAGAAATGATCCGGCCTTCGCGTTTGCCGCGTCGAATTTCTCGACTTTGTTGCCCGGCCATGTCACTTCAATCCACTCGGCGCGTTCGTCGCGGCCTAAGCCGAACAGCAGACGCGGATCGTGTTGCGAGATGAAGCCTGAGCCGCCGCTCTTGATTTTGGTGAGCGTGCCTTGCGAAGTCTTGACGCGCACGACCGCGCCGAAGGCATCACGCGCGCTCGCTTTGCCCGCGCCTTCGAGCGCGAGGCGGAGATAATTGTTCGACTGCCCGACGTTGTTGCGGAAGAGCAAATGTGATTGGCCTTGAATCGTCGTCATGAAGACATCTAGATCGCCGTCGTTGTCAAAATCTGCGAAGACGCCCGCGCGCCCGTCCGTGATCGAGTCGATGCCGGAGACGCCGGAGATGTCCATGAATTTTTTCGTGCCGAGATTCAGATACAGCGGATCGCGCTCGTAACCGCTGAACGAAAAGCCTTGCTCGTTGATGAGTTGATTTTGATCGACGCGCAATGCGCCTTTATCTTTTTCGCCTTTGTTGTCCTGCGTCACGACCTGACGCCAGAAGTGGCTTCAAGTGTCTTTCATCGACTTGCCGGAAATGAACCCGTTGGGCGTGTAGACGTCCTCCCAACCGTCGTTGTCGAAATCGATGAAGCCGCCGCCCCACGCCCAACCGCCGGAGAACCCGCCGACTTCAGCCGTCACGTCCTTGAAATTCCCGCCGCCGGTGTTCTCAAACAGATTGTTGCCGGCGGCGAGCTTTTTCAGTACGTTGTCCTTCGCGCTTGAGTTCGGGAAGATGCGGCCCAAGATGCGATTGCCCGCAGTTGAGGACATATTCGAGGCGTGCAGATCAAGCAGGCCGTCGTTGTTGTAATCGCCGAAGGAGACGCCCATCCCGTTGCCGGGATCAAGCACGCCGCGCTCTTTGGCTTCATCAACAAACTTGCCGCCCGTGTTGATGAACAATGCCTTCTCGCCGAAGTCGTTGGCGACGTAGAGATCGATTTTGCCGTCTCCATTCACATCGGCAAATTCCGCTGCGTAAGACCAGCGACGATCATCCACGCCCCACTTCGCCGCCTCTTCGCGGAACGTGCCGTTGCCTTGATTGACGAACAATAAATTCGGCGTCCCGTTCGTCGCGCGGAACCAACTGTCGGGAGTGATCTGCCCGTAGCGGTTGTACGAAGTCACGTAAATGTCGAGGAAGCCGTCGTTGTTCACGTCGCCCGCGACCGCGCTAAAACCGATGGCCGACGCCGCGCCGACGCCGGACTCTGACGACACGTCATGGAACTCCAGTTTGCCGTCCGGCGCTAGCCGGTTCTCTAACAGAATCTGCTGACCGACCGACGAGATGAACACATCCGGATCACCATCGTTGTCATAATCCAACACGAGCGGGGCTGTGCCGGTCGCCAGTTGCGCGACGCCTGTTTGCTCACTAGCGTTGCGGAATTTTCCTTTGCCGTCGTTGAGGTACAGGAAATTGCGCTTGGCCGACGTGACGAAGAGATCGATGAAACCGTCTCTGTTGAAATCCGCCGCCGCCGCGCCGTGCCACACAAAGCCGCTGTTGCCCTGCGTGCCGTAAGCCGGAATGTTGTGGGCGACGCCCGCAGGGACGGAGACTTCCGAAAACAGCTCAGTCATCCCGACCAACGAATCCAAACTCGCCAACGTGAACTGCTCGAATTGCCATCGACCATTCTCCGCCGCCTTGACGACGACGTTCGTTACGCCGCGCGCCCATTCGCGCTGACCGTCGCGGTTGCGCCCGATCACATAAAAAGCGATCCGCGCTTTGCCCTTCGCGCCCGGCGCAGCCGTCGGCACTTTCGCGCCCGGAACCGATTGCGCGCTCATTTCAAACGTCGCGTCTTTCACCTTGAAGCGCGCGTCTTCGATCTCCGAGAAATGCGCGAGGAACTTCGTCCAGTCGCGCATGAAATCTTCCCGGCTCACAGTCGGCAGTGTCGTGGCAGCGCCAGTCGCGCCAGTTGTGAGCGACACTTTCTGTGCATCCGCGACTTGCGGCGACGCATCGGCAGTCCACTGTCGCGCGCCGATCCACTTAACGACGGGACTGATTGGCAACGGCTTGGCGGGGAAAGCGTTCGCGGAGAGTTTTGCGGGCCAGAACTCCGCCGTCTGCTCCAAGTTCCGGTCGCGCGTCGCCACCGATAATTCGAGCAGATCGTTAGCGAGCGATTCCGACAAGTCTTCGATGATTTCGAGCCGCGTGCGATCCACTTGCGTTGCCGTCGTCGCCGTTTGCGCGTACAGAAGGCCCAAATTAGCGACGAACAGCGCGGCGGCGCACAGCATGGAGACAACTTTGCGGCGTTGGCCATGAGAGCGAGTTGTGTAGATATTCATGGTTAAATTTCGGATGATTGTACTGCGTTGAAATCCTCAAGGCGCGGAAACGTTACGACTGTACTCTGCGCGCCTTCAGGCTGTAAAGTTACGGGGCGGCGTTAGCTCCCATCCGCTCGATCACTTCCGTTTGAGTAACATTCGCAGTATTTCTTGCATGATCGGATCGATTATCAATCGCCTTCGCGCCGACACTTCGCGCGCCTCGCTTACTCTGATATTGCTGGTGTGCAGCCTCTGCCCTATCGTTGCACAACCGACGCCCTCGCCGTCGCCGTCGCCCGCCGCGCCGCCACGCACAGGCCGCGCGTACAGCGGCGGCGAGACGCTGAAGAGGCCGCCGCCATCCGCGCCGCAATCTCAGTCGCCCGTCACTTTCACAGACATTACGGCTCAGTCGGGCGTCACATTTAAGCACGCGGCCTCGCCGACTTCGCAAAAATATCTGATGGAGACGATGGGCGCGGGCGTCGCTCTTTTTGATTATGACAATGACGGGCGGCTCGACATCTACTTCACCAACGGCGCGCGGCTCGACGATCCGATGCCGAAAAGCGCACAGCCCGACAAACGCGAGCCGCGCTTTTGGAATCGTCTCTATCGTCAAAAAGCGGACGGCACGTTTGAAGATGTGACTGAACGCGCGGGCGTCAAAGGCGAAGGCTATTCGATGGGCGCGGCGGCGGGCGATTTTGATAACGACGGCTTCACCGATCTCTATGTCACGGCCTACGGCGGCGGCACGCTCTATCGCAACAAAGGCGACGGCACATTTGAGGACGTGACGAAGCGCACCGGCACAGGCACAAGCGGCTGGCCGACGAGCGCGGGTTGGCTCGATTATGATCGCGACGGGCGGCTCGATCTCTTCGTCGTGCGTTACATGGACTGGAATTTCGAGATCGGTAATCTCGTCTGCGGCGAGTTGCGCCCCGGCTATCGCGCTTATTGCCACCCAGACAATTTCAAAGGCGCGATGAACATCCTCTTCCGCCAAAAGGCCGACGGTACGTTTGAGGACGTGAGCCAGAAAGCGGGCATCAACGATCCAGAGAACAAAGGCTTAGGCGTCGCCTTCGCGGACTTCGACGGCGATGGCTTCACAGACATCTTCATCGCTAACGACAGCGTGCGCCAATCGCTGCTCCGCAACAAAGGCGACGGCACGTTCGAGGACATTGCGCTCTTGGCCGGCGTCGGCTACGACGAGAACGGCAAGACCTTCGCCGGCATGGGCGTCGATGCAGCGGACTTCGACAACGACGGGCAGCCCGATGTCTTCATCACCGCCCTCTCGAACGAGACGTACCCGCTCTATCGCAACAACGGCGATCAGTCATTCACCTACGTCACGCAGACGACCGGCGTCGCGCAGATCACTTTGCTGTATGCGGGTTGGGGAACGCGCTTCATCGATCTCGACAACGACGGCCTGCGCGACATCTTCGTCGCGCAAGGCCACGTCCTCGACACGATTGAAAAGACGACCAGCTATCTCAAATACAAACAGCCGCCGCTGTTGCTGCGAAACGCCGGAGCGATCAAAGATCGCTGGATGTTTCAAAACGTCTCATCATCGGCGGGCACGGCCTTCAACACGCCGCTCGCGGCGCGCGGCGCGGCCTTCGGCGATCTCGACAACGACGGTGACACCGACATCGTGATCGGAGTGACCGATGCCGCGCCCGTCATCCTTCGCAACGACGGAACTAAGCATCACTGGCTCGGCCTCTCGCTCGCCGGCACGAAATCACACCGCAGCGGCACAGGCGCGCGCGTCTCTGTCACCGACTCGACCGGGCGCAAACAGATTTTTGATGTGACGAACGCAGGCAGCTATCTCTCGTCACACGATCCGCGCATCATCGTCGGGCTGGGCGCGGCGACAGCAGTTTCGTCAATTGAAATCCGCTGGCCGAGCGGGCAGAAGCAGACGGTGAGCAATCCGGCGATTGATCGCTACGCAACGATCAAAGAGCCGTAGAGCGAAAAGGGGTAAACCTCATCATGTACCTTTCTAAAGTTAGTTCTCGTTACGCTCTAGTTCTAGCTCTGGCTGTTTGGTTGATGACCGGACAGCACGGAACTGCTTTCGCTCAACATGCCCGCCCGACGGCCATCCTTTTCGATGAGTATGAGTATGTCAACCGCGAGGATGAAGCTCCACGTTTAGCGCGTTTTGCCAAAGAACTGAAAAGGCAGCCAAAAGCGCGCGCCTTTGTCATTGGCTATGCAGACCGTCTATTCCGCTATGGGGATTTGAACGGGCGTCAGAGGGCTGGATATTCTGGTTCCCGCCTGATTTATCGGCGCGACGACGCGCTTGATGAGGATCGGCTCGTCGTTGTTGATGGCGGCTTTCGTGAGAAAGAGATGCTTGAGCTATACCTTGTGCCGCCCGGCGCGCCTGCCCCTACGCCCCGCCCGACTATACGTTTTACCGACGTGACGTTTTGCCCACAGGTAACTGTGTCCGGCCCACTGTACGTTTGGGAGCGTGGTCAACCGCTTCAATTCTCGGCCTCCGTCCGCGAGGAAAGAACTCAGACTAAACCAAGTTATCGTTGGACGGTTTCAGCCGGGGAAATGATTAGTGGGCAGGATACAACCGAGATTACGGTGCGATGGCCCAATTCAGAGTATCAACAGGTAAAAGCGACGGTCGAAGTTGGCGGTTATGCTTCTGAATGTAACGCGAGCGCATCAGGCACTTCACCTGAGAAAATGATTTCGGTTCCGTTCAAATTCGATGAATTCGGGCAGATCACCTGTGAGGATATAAAAGCGCGCCTCGACAATTTCGGTATCAGCCTGCAATCACACCCTGAAATGCGCGCCCACATCATTTATTACGGCGGTCAGTATTACACTGACTACCGAGAGCGTCGCCACCTTCCCACAAGAGGTCAAGCAGAGGCGTTCGGTTCTCTTTTGAAGAACTATTTGATTAACGTCCGTGGTATAAGCCCTAATAAGTTGGTCTTGGTCAACGGCGGATTCCGGTCTGAATGGGGAGCGGAGTTATGGCTTGCCCCATCCGGCGCATCCGCTCCAGTCCCGACCCCCACAATCCCGGCGAACAAGATCAAATACCGGCGGGGTAAGCTCAACATGGATTTATTCATCGGTTGTGACGAAGGCACGTGACCCGCTGTGCTTTGACAGGCAACGGAGCGGATCGTATGTTGACGCTTCGCCCAAACGACCGCCTTAGCTTCCGTTGTGCAAGAAAGATAAATTGATGCTTCAAGCAATCCCAACGCGCTGCTTCGCAATGCGCGCTCTAGCCTTCTTCAGTTTCATACTCATTTTCTCCATCAACGTTCTCGCGCAAGCTCCACAGCCCACGCCGCAGAGTATGGGCGGCGTCACCACCGGCGAGGCGCGGACTTACACGACGCGGCGGACGGTCGGGATCGTCGATGCGAAAGCGCCAATCGTTTATGAGGACGTGACGGCGAAGACTGCGCTCACCGCTTTCAAGCATCGCGCGGGGACGGCGGCGAAGGATTACATTGTGGACACGCCAGCCGGGGGCGTGGGGATCTTTGATTACGATAATGACGGCCGGCCTGACATTTATTTGCTGAATGGCTCGAGCTTCGCGGCGATGGAGGGTAAGGAGAAAGCGCCGCGCGCCGCGCTGTATCGCAACTTGGGCAATTGGAAGTTTGAGGATGTGACGGAGAAGGCGGGCGTGGCGAATGAGCGTTGGGGCTTTGGCGTCGCGGTCGGCGATTATAATAACGACGGGTACGCGGATATGTACGTCTCTAACTTCGGAGTGTCGCGGCTTTATCGCAACAATGGCGATGGGACGTTTACGGATGTGGCGGAAAAGCTCGGCGTCGCGCGGCAGGGTTGGAGTACGGGCGCGACGTTCGGCGATTACGACCGCGATGGGCGGCTCGATCTGTTAGTGCCGGGCTATGTTGAATTCGATCTCAAAAACTTGCCGCCGAATCCGGCGGACGCGAGCAAGCCGGGGGGACTCGCGCAGAATTTTTGCCAATTTCGCGGCGTGCCGGTGATGTGCGGCCCGCGCGGGCTGAAGGGCGCGACCGATACGCTCTATCGCCAAAGAGCGGACGGCACGTTCGAGGACGTGAGCGTGAAAGCGGGCGTGACGGATCAAGAGCGTTACTACGGTTTCTCGTCTGCGTTCGTCCATGCGAATGAAGATGACTTGATCGATCTGATCGTCGTCAATGATTCCACGCCGAAGCAGCTTTACATCAATAAGGGCGACGGCACGTTTGAGGAAGTCGGTTATCAATCGGGCGTCGCGTTGAACGAGAACGGGCGCGAGCAAGCCGGGATGGGTTTAGGCGTGGGCGATTACAACAATGACGGGTGCGTTGATTTCTACATCACGAATTTCTCGGACGACTCGAATACGCTGTACCGCAACGACGGCGAAGGCAATTTCACGGACGTGACTTTTCAATCCGGCCACGGCGAGACGACGATTCCCTTCCTCGGCTGGGGCGCGACGTTTTTGGATTTCGACAACGACGGCTGGAAAGATGTCCTCGTCGCCAACGGCCATGTTTATCCGTCGGTCGATCAATATCAGTGGGGGACCAGTTGGGCGCAGCAGCCGCTCCTCTTCCGCAACATCCCGAATCCGCGCGACATGAAGGACGCGACCGACCGCATCTTCGAGCGCGTCGGCGCAGCTCCCGGCAGCGGTTTAGCCAGCGCGTGGCCCGCGCGCGGCATGGCCGTCGGCGACCTCGACGGCGACGGGCGGCTCGACGCTGTACTGAACAACATCGACGCCGCCCCGACCGTCCTTCGCAACGTCACCGACACAAAGAACCACTGGCTCGGTCTCCGTCTCGTCGGCGACCCGTCAAAGAAAAGCCCGAAGGACGCGACCGGCGCGATGG
Source organism: Acidobacteriota bacterium (assembly GCA_030859285.1). GTDB lineage: Bacteria > Acidobacteriota > Blastocatellia > Pyrinomonadales > Pyrinomonadaceae > JACCRA01. Next base: position 7,665 of record JALZKK010000182.1, read on the forward strand.
TCTTCGTCACCGCCAACGGCACGCGCCAACGCTTCGACTGTGTGAGCGGCGCAGGCTACGCTTCGCAAAACGATCCTCTTGTTCATGTCGGTCTCGGCGCGGCCACGAAGATCGACAAGCTCGAAGTCAAATGGCCCGGCGGCGCGACCGAGACTTTCACAGTTCCCGGCGTGGATCGCGTGGTGACGCTGACCGAAGGCAAAGGCACGAAATGAATTGCGGATTGCGGATTGAAGAACACGTCTGTCTTTTAATCCGCAATCCGCATTCTGCAATCTTTTCTCGCCCTTCTGCTAAACTCACCCCAAGTAATGAGGAAGAGATTATGCTTACTACAACAAAGAAAGAGTTGAATATTGACGGTCTGATCTGGACTGACCCGGAGCGAATGAGCGGCACACCTTGCTTTGACAAAACTCGTGTGCCGGTAAAAACACTCTTCGACTACTTGGAAAACGGCGGTACGTTAGAGGAGTTCTTACTAGACTTCGAGGGTGTCACCCGCGAGCAGGCGGTAGGTGTTCTCGAGCTTGCAAGACGTGGACTCCTAGAGGAGCGGAGCGCCGCCTGAGTGAAAATCTTTTTCGATCACTATGTACCGAAGCGTCTTATGCGTCATCTCGTACCAGAGCATGAAGGGTGGACGGCGTATCAGAAGCGGTGGCATGAGAAGAAAAATGGAGAACTACTTTCCCTCGTCGAAGGTGAGTTCGACGTGTTCTTAACCGCAGACCAAAACATCAAGCATCAACAAAATTTGTCTCGCCGCTCACTTAAGTTTATCGTCCTAGTGGCAAGTGATAATGGGTACGAAACCCTCTCGCCGCTCATTCCCAAAGTGACAGACGCGCTCACAAAAATCTCTCCCGGTGAACTTATAGAAATCTCTTAATCAGCGAGGCGGGCAGAGCTGACACAGATAGGCGCAAGGCTCTGTCCCTACAATCATTTTGTAGGCGCTACTTCCTCACGGACAGCGCGCCTTTGAGCATTTGCTCTGCCGCTTCCAGCGCCGCGTCGCGGCCTTGCCGCAAATCCGCGATCTTTAAGTCTACGACTTGATCCGGGATCACGCCGGTCCCTTCCGGGTTGCGTCCTTGCGGCGAGATGTACGCGCGAATGCTGTAGCGTAGCGTCGCGCCGCCTTTCAAATGCTTCGAGGTTTGGTTGAGAGTCGAACCGGCTGAGGGGCGGCCAACGGCTTTCGCGCGCCCGCGCTCCTGCATGAAGATCGTAAAGGTCTCGGACGCGCTCGCCGAACGCTCGTCCACGAGGATCACGACCGCTCCGTCGTAGGCCCGCGCGGGCCGGTGTGTGTAATACTTGTCGAGCGTCCCCGCCCTCGTCTTGAACCCGCCGTAGTAAGTCTTTTCTGCGAAAAAATTACTGGCGATGTTGAGCAGCACGTCGGACTGCCCGCCGCCGTTGCCGCGCAGATCGATGACGAGGCCGGGCGTATCGCGTAGTTTGTCCAACTCTTCGCCGAAGCGCGCGTCGGCGGGTGGGGTCCAACTGTCGAACTTGATGTAACCATAGCCGAACGCGAGGCGGCGGGACGTGACGTGAGGCGGCGGAGCAATCAACTGCCGCTCCAGCGTGACGCTAAATTCGTTGCCGTCGAAATCGACGAGGCCGAGCGTGCGCGGAGAACTTAAAAACCCGCCGTAGAGGAGCGCCCCCCGCATCAGACTCTTGAACGAACGCTCGGACGACGCGCCGGCAAAATTCGCGCGAATCTCCGCGTACAAATTTTCGACGGGTCGCTTGTTGATTGTCCGCAGCGTCATGCCCGGACGCACGCCGGCCCGCGCCGCGGCGGAATCCGATTCAACTTCCGTCACGACTGTCTGCCCTTCGGCCTCGCCGAGCGACAGTCCTAAACTGCTCGGCTGTCCGTCCTGTGGAACACCCGGTGGCGGCGGGCCGAAGAAGCGTGTGTGATTGTCGCGCAATTCGGCGAGCATCGTTTCGAGCGTCCCGTAAAATTCCATGTCGCTGGCTGCCGCCTCGACGCGCGGGCGGTAACGCTCACGCACCGACAGCCAGCCCACGCCGTTGAATGATGGATCGTAGTACTTGTCGTTGATCGTCTGCCAGACCTCTACGAAAATCTCCATCCGCTCATCCCTTGAAAGAGTCTGGGCTGTCGTCTGTACAGCATTGCTGTTTGAACTGGTGCTGGCCGGGCGGCAAGCCGGGGCGAGCGCGGCAAGTATGATCAAAAGCGCGCTTGAGATCGTGCGAGTCCACATTGTGATGACTGCTCCTCCGGCAGATGTCATACCTGTCAGAGGGCAGCTTAACACTCCGGCTCATTTCATGCGGCTTGAATCGATGCGAACTTGCGGGCGAGGACGAGGCTGATCGCGCCGATGAGTGTCGGGTGATCGCCGAGGATCGAGGGGACGATCTGCGCCGATGGCAGGCCGCGACGGATGCTGCGGTGGATGGTTTCGGTGATGGCGTCTTCGACGAGCGGCCATGCGCGGGCGATTGGTCCCCCGACGACGACCGCTTCGGGGCTTAAGCCCACGATCAGATTTGAGACGCCGATGCCGAGATAATGCGCCGTCTCGGTCAGCGCGTCGATGGCGGCTTGCTCGCCGTCGAGCGCGCGATCCACGACGACACTAAGATCGAGTGGGCGGCTTGCTGTGCCGTCGCCCGCATGGGTTTTCTCCAGATAGCGCGCGACTGCCGCGCGGCCTGAGGCGAAGGCTTCCCAGCAGTCGCGGTTGCCGCACGAACAGTCGATGGGCGCGTCTGTCCCCGTGCCGATGATCATGTGGCCGAACTCGCCTGCCGCGCCGCGCTCGCCGCGATAAATCTGTCCGTCGAAAACGATCCCCGTGCCGACGCCTTCCGCCACCAGCATCAAGATGAAGTCGCGCGCTTCAGAAATCTCCGGGCGACCGAACCAGAGCGCGGCCAGCGCCGCCGCATTGGCGTCATTGTCAATCGTCACTTCAAGGCCGGTTGCCTGCGAAATCTCTTGGGCGATGGGCCAGTCGCGCCACTTGAAATAAGGAATGTAAATCGCGCGCCCGCTGTTCGGATCAACCAATCCCGGCAGGCTGATGCCGACGCCTTCAATCGCGCCCTGCCCGGCGCGTGCTTGGAACTGCCGCACCTGCTCGACGAGCAGTTCAATTAACTGCTCGCGCTCCGGCACGCACGGCAATTCCACGCGCTCAAGGATGCGGCCCGCCAGATCGCTTGTCGCGATGGTCGTACCGGAAGGCGTGAGGTCGATGCCGATGGCTGTCGCGCCCGCCGCGCGCAGGCGCAACAGCGTCGGGCGACGCCCGCCCGTCGATTCGCCTTCACCGATCTCTTCGATCAATCCGAGCGACTTCAAATCTTCGACGATGGTCGAGATGGTCGAACGCTGCAACAACGTCTCGCGCGCGAGAGTGGCGCGCGAGAGCGGTGCCCGATCGCGTATGTAGTTCAAGACGATCAGGCGGTTGATATCGCGCATCGTGCTGGCCCGTGCCACCTGCGACTTCTTCAAATCGATTCTTCGCATCACAATAGTCGGGTGCAGATTTTTGCGCCTACACACTTTCGCGTGGAAGACTCGGATACACGTTCTTGGAAAAACGATGTTGCGCGTACCGCATCTTGTACCCGCAGCGCAGATTCTGTCATTTTTCCTTCCATTTGAAATCCGTCATATATGGATATGATCCGTGCGCCCAGTGCAGTCCGGCAATTTGTGTCAGGCTGCGGTTGATGGCCTCATAGTTCGGAGTGCGGTCATCACGGGTTGCCAGCTTTCCCTGTAACGCGTTGATCTGTGAGAGAGCGGCATACATATTCTGCACCGGCCCATCATGAATATCCAGAATGATGCGACACAGCTCCCCCTCGTTGATCTCCAGAATATCATAACCGGCCTGACGCTCCTTAAGACCAGCGCCAACCTCTCGTGATTTCATCCCATCTTCTCCTTAGTCATTGTGGGCGGACGTCGCGTGCCTGACGGTAAACTGATTGCCGCATTAAAGTGTGATAGCTGAGACAACAGAAAATTTCATATGTTCCCGCCCCTCTCAATAATACCCTACAACTCACCGAATTGTTCGATTAGGAAATCCGCTCCTGCATCTTCCACTTCATCCCTACTGTACGTCTTCAGATAATTCACTGACTAGGTAGTTTTGTGATATGAGAGACGCCGTAGTGAGATGTTCGGGCGGCACTCGATTTAGCCTCTATCCGACCATCAGCCTTGCCCCGGCCAGCGCGATCAACTGACTCATCTTGACCTTCCCCTCCGAGAGAGCCTTCCTGTTCAACTCCATCAGGTGAAAGATGCGCGGGATGATCATGTCCACATGACGGTGGACTCCTCCCGTCAAAGAGTAGATTCCGGCCATGCTCAAGTAAGTGACGGAAAAGCACAAAAATACTAAGTAACCTTTGAAAAATACGGGGCACTTTTGCAGTGCCCCGCCGGGGTGTGATACCTCGTTGTGAAGCTACCAACTTTACAACCGAGGTCGCCCCCATGCTCTTTGTCACTATTGCATCTGAA
>JALZKK010000192.1 GCA_030859285.1 Acidobacteriota bacterium
TACCCCGCTCGAAGAAGTCGCACGCATGATGCGCGACGAAGATACCGGCGTGATCCCCGTCGTCGAGCGCGCAGATGCGACGGCGGCCACGACCGACATCGTCGCGACTGCCGACGCGAACACAGCAGCGACCAACACCGGGAATCGCCAATCTGCGGCGAGGGGGCAGGGCAACGGAAAACTCGTCGGACTAATCACCGACCGCGACATCGTCGTCCGCGCTATCGCCGAAGGCAAGAACGCGCAAACGACCCCCGCCGAAGAGATCATGACGACGGACGTTCACACCGCGCAGCCCAACGACCGCGTCATCGACACCATTCGCAAGATGGGCGACAAGCAAGTGCGCCGCATCCCCATCGTGGATCGCGATCAAGTCCTGCGCGGCATCATCTCGATGGCCGATGTCGCCTTAGAAACCAACGACGACCGTGAACTCGCCGAAGCTCTCGAAGAAATCTCCAGCGGTTCGTCATTCTGGAATCGAATCTTCGGCTGATAACAACAGTGACAAGATAAAAACTTGTTCTTGCTCATCACTTGTCACTCGTCACTCGTCACTGTTTTTGTAATGGCAAATTCCATTGACCAATATTTTCGGCTGATGCCGGCGGGGCGGCGGCAGCGTCCGGCAGAGCGGCATTGGGCCCCGGCGGCGGATGTGTATCAGACCACCGACGGCTGGCTGGTGAAAGTCGATCTGGCCGGCGTCAGTCCCGAAGAGATTGAGGTCACAATCGCCGGCCCGCTCCTCGTCATCGCCGGCACACGCCGCGATCATTTGTGCAGCGAGACCATCTCGTATCATCAAATAGAGATCACTTACAGCCGCTTCGAGAAAACGCTCCGCTTTCCGCAGCCGATTGAGGGCGCATCGATTGAGAGCAATTACCAAGACGGGTTGTTGATTCTGCGTTTGCGAAGTGGCAAGCGGAATGAACACGGCTGAGGACGAGACTTTTTTCAGCGATGAGGATTCAACCGAAGCAATCTGTTCAGCCCGGTGAGGGGCGATTGGCAATAGCCCAGTGATTCATCGCTGGGGCGAGCCGCGTGAAAGGCTGAGTTCCCGTAGGGACGATTGAATATGTAACGTATGATCTACTTCAGCCGTCCCTCCGGGACTCGCATCCCGGTTCACGTTTTTACCCAGCGATGAATCGCTGGGCTATTTTCATCTGTCCCTCTGGGACAAATTTGCGTCGCCAACGATTGTCTATGAAATTTTAATTTGTGACGGCGCGCGGCATTCATCATGGCTGAGAATCAACCTAACGAGCAGAATGCAAATCAAGAAACACTGCCGCAAACCGGCACGCCGCCGTTTGAGATCGCAGTGTTGCCTTTGCAGAACACGACCCTATTTCCCGGCACGGTCGTGCCGCTCGCGGCGGGTCGCCCGCGTTCGGTCGCAGCGGTCGAGGCGGCGCTCCAGACGGAAGAGAAATTGCTGGCCTGCGTGAGCGTCCGCCCCGACAAAGGCACGGAAGAAGAAGCGACGACGCCGGCAGAACTCTACGAAGTCGGGACGCTCGTCATGATCAAGCGAATGTTTCGCAGTCCCGACGCGATCCAGATCATCGTGCAAGGCACGGAGCGCATCCGCGTCCTCGAATGGACGCAGACCGATCCCTTCTTGCGCGCCCGCGTCCAAATTCTGCCCGCGCTCGTGACAATTGACGCGGGAGAAACCGAGGCGTTGCAGCGCAACGTCCGCTCTTTGATCGAGCGCGTACTGGCGATGCTGCCGCAAGTCCCGCCCGAAGTGCGCGCCGCCGTCTTAGGCGCGAATGATCCCGTGACGGTCGCTTACTTCCTCGCCTCCATCCTCGATCTCGGCGTCGATCAAGAACAGTCGATGCTCGAAGCCGACACGGCAGACGAGTTATTACGTCTCGCGCACGCGCGCCTCGCCCGCGAGGTCGAGATCATGCAACTGCGCTCGAAGATCGCGACCGAAGCGCAGGGCGAGATGGACAAGGCGCAGCGCGATTACATTTTGCGCCAACAATTGAAGGCGATTCAGAAAGAGTTGGGCGACGACGAAAGCGGCGAGCGTGCCGACGCCGAGATGATGAGGGAGCGGCTGAACGAAGCTGACTTGCCCGAAGATGTTCGCAAGGAAGCCGAGCGCGAACTGCGCCGCATGGAAAAGCTGCCCGCCGCCGCGCCCGATTATCATGTGATCCGCACTTATCTCGAATTCATTCTCGAATTGCCGTGGAAGAAATCGACCGCCGATAAGCTCGATCTCGATGAAGCCAAGCGCATTCTCGACGAAGATCACTACGGCCTCGAAGACATCAAAGAGCGTATTCTTGAATTCTTGGCCGTCATCAAACTGCGGCCCGACACGAAAAGCCCGATCCTCTGTTTCGTCGGCCCGCCGGGCGTCGGCAAGACAAGTTTGGGACGTTCGATTGCTCGCGCGTTGGGGCGCGAGTTTGAAAGATTATCTCTCGGCGGCGTGCGCGACGAAGCGGAATTGCGCGGCCATCGACGCACGTACATCGGTGCGCTGCCGGGCCGGATCATTCAGTCGATCCGGCGCGCCGGCGTCAATAATCCCGTGATGATGCTCGACGAGATCGACAAGCTCGGCTCAGACTATCGCGGCGATCCAGCGGCGGCGCTGCTTGAGATTCTCGACCCGCAACAGAACTCGACGTTTCGCGATCACTATCTCGATCTGCCCTTCGATCTGTCGAAAATCTTTTTCATCACGACGGCCAACCAGCTTGGTCCCATCCCCGCTCCCTTGCGCGACCGCATGGAGATTATTCAACTCGCCGGCTACAGCGATCAGGAAAAACTCCACATCGCCAAGCAGTATTTAGTCCCGCGCCAAATTATTGAGAACGGCCTACAACCGGAACAATTCGCGATCACTGACGACGCGCTGATGCTGTTGGCCGAACGTTACACGCGCGAGGCGGGCGTGCGCCAATTCGAGCGTGCCATCGGCAGCGTCGCGCGCAAAGCCGCGCTGCGTGTCGCGAAGGGCGAAGCTGAGAAGGTGCGCGTCGAAGCCGGAGACATTAAAGAGTTATTAGGCGCGCCGCGCTTTTACCCGGAAGAGGCGCGCAAGGAATTGCCGGCGGGCGTCGCGACCGGCATGGCTTGGACGGAGATGGGCGGGCAAATCCTCTTCATCGAAGCGACACTCTTGCCCGGCGGCTCCGGCTTGACGATCACGGGTCAACTCGGCGAAGTGATGCAAGAGTCCGCGCGTGCGGCACGTTCTTACCTTTGGTCCCATGCCGCCGAGTTTGGTATTCCGGCAGAAATGTTCAAAAACTACGGCGTGCATTTGCACGTCCCCGCCGGCGCGATCCCGAAGGACGGCCCATCGGCGGGCGTCGCGATGATTTCAGCACTCGCGTCTCTGATGACTGGGCGGCGCGTCAATCACAACACGGCGATGACCGGCGAGATCACTCTGTCGGGCTTGGTCTTCCCCGTCGGCGGCATCAAGGAAAAAGTTCTCGCCGCGCACCGCGCCGGCATTCGTCGCGTGATCCTGCCTTCGCGCAACGAAGCCGACCTCGAAGACATTCCCGAAGAAGTCCGCAAGGATTTAGAAATCATCTTCGCCTCGCGCATCGGCGAAGTCTTGGACACGGCGCTCGAAACTTTCGTCGCCAACCCACCGCCGCCCGCCACGCCCGATGCCGCCGCGCGCGAACAATCATCGCGACCAATTGAGCCAGAACCGCTGCGTGTCCGCGAAGCATAAGTGGAATAACGACAGTTGCGGCGAGAGACAGTATTTGGAATCAGGAGACCAACAGGAGGAAGCAAGATGGCGACGAAGAAAGCACAGAGCAAAGCGGGCATCCCGGCACAGCGGCGCGGCCAGCAGATGGGCGACGAGCGCAGCAACAACAGCCCGAACAAGATGGACGAGTCCAAGCAACAGACGCCGGCACTGCGCGGACGGCGCACAAAAGTCAACGAATACTTCGCCGACGATTCACAGCAAGCCATCGGCGGCAATACCGCTCACCCGCGCTCAAACTCGCCTTCAGTTGCAGCCGTCGTCCCAACCAATGAAAAAGTGGGCGAACCGGGCGGCGAAGCCGTACAAAAAAGGAGAAAGGAGAAGGGCGAAAGGAGAAAGTGAGGACACGCCCCCTGCGTGAATTGAATCAAAACAAAATCACAGCGAAGCCGTGTCCACACTTCTCCTTTCGCCCTTCTCCTTTCCCGCGCCTTTCCCCTTATTCAACCACCCACGTATCGCCGCTGTTGATGAGCTTTTCCAAATTGCCGGGGCCGGTCTTGGCGATGGCGGCGTCGATCTGATCGACGAGCATGTCTTCATAAGTCGCGCGCTCGACGGCGCGGAAGATGCCGATGGGTTGCGGGAAGTCCGGGTATTCCATGCGTGCGAGCATGAAGGCGACGGACGGGTCTGTGAGGTGTATGTCGTGGACGAGCAAGTCGTTTTCCGTAAGGCTGGTCTCGTCGCCGAGTTGCACGACTTCGGGCTGCGCGCCGTTCATGCGAATCCCTCGGTCGCGGTTCTTGCCGAAGACCATCGGCTGGCCGTGTTCCAAGTAGATCATATGATCCGTGCGGACTGAGCGATCCGCGAAATAATCAAATGCGCCGTCGTTGAAGATGTTGCAGTTCTGATAGACCTCGACGAAAGAAACGCCTTTGTGTCTGGCCGCCGCCTGCACCGTCGCGCCCAAGTGTTTGACATCAATATCGAGTGAGCGCGCGACGAACGTCGCTTCACTCGCAATTGCCATTGAGAGCGGATTGATCGGATGATCGATCACGCCCATCGGCGTGGACTTCGTCTTCTTGCCGAGTTCCGAAGTCGGGCTGTACTGTCCCTTCGTCAAGCCGTAGATGCGGTTGTTGAAGAGAATGTAATTCATGTCGAGGTTACGGCGAATGGCGTGAATAAAATGGTTGCCGCCGATGGATAAGGCGTCGCCGTCACCCGTGATCACCCACACGCTCAATTCCGGGTTCGCCGCCTTAATCCCCGTCGCCACCGCCGGCGCGCGCCCGTGAATCGAGTGAAACCCGTAGGTGTTCATGTAATACGGAAAGCGCGACGAGCAGCCGATCCCCGACACGAACACGATCTTCTCGCGCGGGATACCTAGCTCCGGCATCACCTTCTGCACATTATTCAAGATCGAGTAATCGCCGCAACCGGGACACCAACGAACTTCCTGCCCCGACACGAAATCCGCCTTCGTCAACTTCGCTGGTGGCGGCGCGACCTCGCCCGCGACCACCGAACCCGGCTCGCTCTCCGGCGACGGCCCGCCGCCCGCCACATTGCCGCGAATGCCCTCGATCCCATTA
>JALZKK010000238.1 GCA_030859285.1 Acidobacteriota bacterium
CGCGCAGTTGACGCCAGAGAAGGTCTTCCAACTCGTCGCCTGAAGATATCCCCCGAACTTTTCAAAGGTTACTTAGAGCCCAAGGGAGACCGCCCAACGCCTTGTTAAGAATGATTTGCATCCTCACCGCAGTCGAAAACTTTTCAACGCCGGCAGACTTGCTCTTTTTTGCGCCTTTGCGTCTTTGCGTGAAATCAACCTCACGCAAAGACGCAAAGGCGCAAAGAAGAGTGAATATGTTTAACTGAGATTCGTTTGCCGCAGCCTTTGACGAAATGAAAAGAGACGAAAAAAACAGGAAACAATTCTGTTCCGCTTTCACGCTGCTCTTAATTTTCCTGTCGCTCGTTAGCACGGCGCGGGCGGGGAGTTGGGCGGCGGATGGCAGCGTGAGTAATCAAGCTGGCGCGCGTCGTTACAAGCTGTGGATTCCCGACAGGTACGACGGCAAAAAGAAATTGCCGCTCGTGTTGATGTTGCACGGCTGCACGCAGACGGCGGAAGAGTTCGCCGCCGGGACGGGAATGAACGCCGTCACCGACGAACATCGCTTCTTCGTCGCCTATCCCGAACAGCCGCCAACAGCGAATGCCTTGAGGTGTTGGAACTGGTTCGACGCCGCGCACCAGTCGCGCGGGAGCGGCGAGCCGGCGTTGCTGGCCGAGATCGTCAAACAGGTCGGCGCGCAGTACAAAGTTGACGCGGGTCGGGTCTTCGTCGCGGGCATCTCGGCGGGCGGAGCCATGGCCGTCATCTTGGGCGCGACGTATCCTGATCTCTTCGCCGCTATCGGCGTCCATTCGGGCATCGCATACAAGTCGGGGACCAATCTGCAAGAAGGTCTAGTCGCGCTAGCGCGGGGCGGGGCGGATGCGAATCGTCAAGGGCAACTCGCGTATCAAGCAGCGGGCGGGAAGGTGCGCCGGCCCGTGCGCGTGATCATTTTTCAAGGAATGAAGGACGGCGCGGTCGCGCCCGTCAACGCTGATCAAGTCGTGACGCAGTGGGCGCAGACCAACGATCTGTTTGACGACGGCGGCGATAACGATAGCGTCGATGATCGCGCCGACGCGACGACTGCCGGCGTCACACCGCAGGGTTATCACTACACAATTGAAATTTATCGAGACCGCGCCGGTCAGCCGCTGATCGAGAAGTGGAGCGTGCAGGAAATGAAACACGCATGGTCAGGCGGCAATTCGCCGACGCCCTACACAGACCCGAACGTCCCCCACGCCAGCCGCGAAATGTGGCGCTTCTTCTCGTCAAAGCCCGCCGCGAAAAAGAGCCGCCGCGCTGTTCCTGCCGCCAAATTTACCAATCAGTGAAAACTTCGTCTCTCTTCTGTTCGCCGGCTCAACTCTGCGGCATCTGCGCTCCGCCGCGTGTGCCGCTGAAGTCGTAAATGATGTGCAGGCGGAGCGCGCCGTCTTTGACTTCGGAGCGAATGTCTTTGGCCTGCGCTGTGAGAGTGCCGCCGCTGGTCTGCACCGGCACATTCAGAGAAAGCTGCGAGCCGCGCAAGAGCGTCAGCGGGTTGACGCGCTGATTGATGGCGGTCTGTACGAAGGCCGTGATGGGACCACTGAGGATGACGGGGACGCCCTCAACGCCCACGCCCTCGACGTTGAGCTGCCCGGAGAGCGTCTGCTGCGCTTGATCGAAAGCGAGCGTGATGTTGGCTTGCGCCGAGCCGCGAAAGTTGGTGCAGTTGCCTAAGACGTTGTAGCTACCACTGAAAGCGAGCGGGGCGAGGATCTGATTATTCGTCAACTTCACGCCGGTGCGTGTCCCGCTGCCTTCAGGCAGAAGCACGACTTGATTCTGGCAACCGCCCGCTTGGGCGTTAATGAACTGCGCGCCCGCTGCTGTGACGGAAGGCGCGGCGCTCCCAATTGTGCCGAGTTGAAAAGTCGGCGGTTGCAATTCCGTGAAGATCGTGCCGAGCAATTCGTCAAAGAATTTTTCATCGAGCGTCAGCACCGCCGTCCCCGGCGGATCACCGGCGGCTTCGGGCGCTTGCACGGGCGCGCCTGCCGCTTGCAACGTCTGCTTGACGCGCGGCGCGCCCACGAAGAAATACAGCGACAACAACGCGCCGATGATCGCACCGACCACAAGTACGAGAATGTATTTCATCATCTCTCCTCAAGCGTTAAAGGCAGCGCCACGAAGAACACGAAAGGGACAAAGAACACGAAGGACTTCTATGAGATGAAGTAATCGTTTTATTTTTCCCTTCGTGCGCTTCGTGTTCTTCGTGGTTAATTCCTAACGCGGCGAAGCGGTTGCTGTCGCCGATGCCGTTGCCATCGGCGAAGCGGTCGCCGCCGGTGTAGCTGCGCCGCCGCTTGTGCCGCCTTGCATGTTCATATTGCTCATCAACACTTGGAAGAGGCCGGCCAACATTTGCATTTGCTGCTTGATCTGTTCTTCCGTGATCTTGGTATAGCCTTGCGGCAATTCAAAGAGCGACGGATTCACGTCGGTCTGGATATCACGCATCTCGGCGACAATCTTGCCGCTCTCGACACCGCGCACGTTGCCCGTCGCCTGACCGTAGCCTTCGACTTTCAGCGGCAACCCCGTTTCTTGATCGACGTAGATGAAGCTCTCGCTTTGCACCGCGCCCGCCTGCGTTCCCGTCTGCGCCGTCGTCGCATGGCGGTACTTGACGGTCGCGCGTCCGTTGACCGTCTCTTCGCCGACGCGCGTGACGCCCGGCTGCCGCTGCAACTGCGCGACCATCTGCCCCGGCGTCAGCGAACGAATGTCGAAGCCGCCCATCTGCGGCGACATCTCCACGTACTGCTTGCGCGACGGCAAGATCAAGTAACGATTGTCGGCGCGATCCAAAAAGATCACTTCGCCGACCGCCGGCAAGTTAATCGAGTAACGCCGCTGCGCGCCGTTGCGCGCGACTTCGATGGGCGGCAGCGCCGCCGACCGCTGCTGCGTGTCGCCGCTGACTTGCGCCTGCGTGAAGACAACGGTCGCGCGGTACTGCTCCGGCTCGCGCGTCTCAATCGTCGTGGTGGTAGTCGCCGGAGCCGCGTTTGTGTTGACATTCGTGTTGATGTTCGCGTTCGCCGTATTGACGTTTGTGTTGGCGTTCTCCGTCGTGACCGCCCCTTGCTGGCAGCCCGCGACCGTAACGGCCAGAGCCAGCGTCAAACTGCCCTTCAAAAAATTTGCTTTGTGACATACGCGCATAGCACTACTCTCCTCCAGATTCAGATAAAGTCGGAACACGAGGGAATCGATTCAGCTTTCAGGGGAATGAACGGTGGAGAGAATAGCATAAAAAGGGATGAGGACGGAGGGATGAAGGAAGACGGGGAGAGGGGGAGACGGGGAGTAGAGGAAATCGGATCGCTTTCCTCTACTC
>JALZKK010000239.1 GCA_030859285.1 Acidobacteriota bacterium
TCGCTCGGCGTGCCTGCACCCGCCCCGTCGCCCAGACCGGCGGGCGCAGGAGCGGGCGGCGCGGCACTCTTGCTCGCGCAGGCGCAGGCGACGCCCGCCATCTCTTCGCCGAACTCTTCGCAGCCCGTCGGCTTGCAACCGGAGATACTCGCTGCGGACGTGATCCGGCCCGGCGGCGATCAGCTCGAAGCGGCGCGCAATGCCGGCATCACGTCTGCGCTGACCGCGCCGCGCGACGGTATCTTCATCGGCCAATCGGCTTTCATCAACCTCGCCGGCGACACGCCGCAGCAGATGATCGTCCGCGCGCCCGTCGCACTCCATGTCGGCTTCACGCCGCTCAGAGGCGGCGGCTATCCCGGCTCGCTCTTGGGCGTCTTCTCCGCGCTTCGTCAAACTCTGCTCGACGCGCAACGCTACCGCGACGCGCAAGCGATTTATGAGAAGAACCCGCGCGGCGTCCGTCGTCCCGATCAAGATAAATCGCTCGAAGCCTTATTGCCCGCCCTCGCCAGACAGATGCCGGTCGTGCTGTTTGCGGATCGCGAGCGCGAGATTCACCGCGCGCTTGATCTCGCGCAAGAATTTAATCTGCGCGCGATCATCGCGGGCGGCGGCGAGGCTTGGAAAGTTGCTGATCGTTTGAAGGCCGCGAACGTTCCCGTCTTGCTGACGCTCAATTTCCCGAAGCGCACGACGGCCAATGTGCCGGAAGCCGATCCGGAAACTCTGCGCGTCTTGCGCGACCGCGTCGATGCGCCGAAAGGCGCAGGCAAACTGGCAGCGGCGGGCGTCCCGTTCGCGTTCACCTCGGGCGGCATGACGAACATGACCGACTTTCTCAACAACGCGACGAAGGCCGTCGAGAACGGCTTGCAGAAAGACGAAGCCCTGCGCGCGTTGACGATCCGCGCGGCGGAGATTCTCGGCGTCAATAATCAAGTCGGCACGATTGAGAACGGCAAGATCGCTAATCTGACTGTCACGCGCGGCGACCTCTTCGACAGGAATCGCCGGATCACGCACGTCTTCATTGATGGTCGGCCCGTCGATCTCCGGCCCGTCACGCCAACCGGCGCGGGCGCGTCGAATGTTGCCGGCGCTTGGAATCTGCGCGTCAGACTGGGAGGCCGGGAAGAAGCCAGCGTCACGCTCACGTTGCAGCAGCAAGGCGACCGGCTGCAAGGCTCGATTGCCGGCGACTACGGCGCGGCTCCGATTGCCAACGCCTCTGTCGGACAAACCGGCGACATCAAATTCACCGCCCCGATCACCATCGCCACGCAGACCACCGAAGCCACTTTCAGCGGCACGGTCAGCGGCAACACGATGAGCGGCACGGTGCAATTCCCCGGCAGCGATACCGGCTCGTTCACCGGCACACGGCAAGGCAGCCCGCCGGCTGCAACTCCGGCACAACCCACCGCGTCGCCCACGCCGCCCATGCAGAGTTTCAGGTTTTAGGTTTTAGGTTTCAGGTTAGCTTTAACTCGAAACCATGAGGGATGAATGATGAATACGAGAAAATTGATCGCTATCTTTTTCGGCGCGCTGCTGATCACGTCGTGGAGCGGCGCGGCGCACGCACAGCAGCGACGACCATCACAGTCGCAACCGCCTCGCGCAGCCAACGTGCCGCGTGAGACTTTGATTCGCAATGCGACGCTCCTGACTGTGACGCGCGGCACTTTGCAGAATTCCGATCTCTTGCTCCGCGACGGGAAGATCGCGGCCATCGGGCCGAACTTAAAGGCGGGCGCGGACGCGCGCGTGATCGACGCGGCGGGCAAGTTCGTGATGCCCGGCATCATCGACGCGCACTCGCACTCGATGAGCGACGCCGTCAACGAAGGCTCGCTCGCCGTCACGTCGATGGTTCGCATCCGCGACATCCTGAACCCGACGGCGATCAACTTGTATCGCGGACTCGCGGGCGGGACGACCACTTTGAATATCCTGCACGGCTCGGCCAATCCCATCGGCGGACAAAACGCCGTCGTCAAGATCAAGTATGGCCGGCCCGTCGAAGAGTTCATCTTTCCAGGCGCGCTGCCCGGCATCAAATTCGCGCTCGGCGAAAACGTCAAACGAGCCAACTCGCCGAACATTCCGATCCCCATCCCCGGCTTCAGCACGGGCCAGCGCCGTTACCCGGCGACGCGCATGGGGCAGGCGGAAGTGATCCGCGGCTTCTTCACGCGGGCGCGCGACTACAAACGGACGTGGGATGAACACCGCGCCGCCGTCAGTCGCGGCGACAAGAATCGGATTCCGCCGAAGCGCGATTTGCAACTCGATCCGCTCGTCGAAATTCTCGAAGGCAAGCGACTCGTCCACGCGCATTGTTACCGAGCCGACGAGATTCTAATGCTCATCAATCTGGCCGACGAATTCGGCTTCAAAATTAAAACTTTGCAACACGTCCTCGAAGGTTACAAAGTTGCGCCCGAAATCGCGCGGCACGGCGCGGGCGCATCGCTGTTTGCCGACAACTGGGCTTACAAGATCGAAGCCTACGATGCGATCCCTTACGCCGCCGCGATGATGACGCGCGCGGGCATCAACGTCTCCATCAATTCCGACTCCGACGAGCGCGCGCGCCGCCTCAATATCGACGCCGCGAAGATGATGAAATATGGCGACCTCACCGAAGAAGAAGCGCTGCGCTTGATCACGATCAATCCGGCGATCCAGCTCGGCATTCAAGATCGCGTCGGCTCGCTCGAAGTCGGCAAGGATGCAGACCTCGCGATCTGGACGGGACATCCATTCAGCGTCTATTCGCGCGTCGAGACCACCTTCGTTGATGGCGAAGTATTCTTCGACCGCCAGCAAGACCTCGCGCGCCGTGAGGAACTGAAACGCGAGCGCGCAGAATTAGAAAAGGCGGAAGCCAACCGCCCGCCTGCCGAAGGCGCGCAGCCGCCCGGAGCGCCACGCGGCAGGCGGCCAGCGCACGACTACCATGACGACGATGTGGATTTCAATGAGGAGGACAACCGATGAACGCCGCGACAGCAAAAGTAAAACTTGCACCACAGAGACAGAGAGAAGAAATGATGAATGATGAATGCGAAATGATGAATGCAACGCAGTTCCGTCGTGATATTCATCATTCATCATTCCGCATTCATCATTTCCTCTGTGTCCTCTGTGGTTTGCTCGCCCTCTCGGTAAGCGTCGCGGCGCAGCAGGCT
The DNA here is from genome assembly GCA_030859285.1 of Acidobacteriota bacterium. Classification (GTDB taxonomy): domain Bacteria; phylum Acidobacteriota; class Blastocatellia; order Pyrinomonadales; family Pyrinomonadaceae; genus JACCRA01. Next base: position 3,198 of record JALZKK010000239.1, read on the forward strand.
TCGAGTTTGATGAGCCAGCCGTTTATGAGCGGGACGTCGGGAACTTACGTGATTCGTAATGCGCGGATCGTGACTGTTTCGGGGGCGGATATTGAGAACGGCTCGGTCGTGATCAGGGATGGGAAAATCGCGCAGGTCGGGGCGAGCGTGGATGCTCCGGCGGGCGCGACCGTGATTGAAGGGCGCGGGTTGTCGGTCTATCCCGGCATGATCGACTTGGGTACGGCGATGGGACTCGTCGAGATTCCGCAGGGCGCGAATGCGACCGTTGACACGGCGGAAGTCGGCGAGATGAACCCGAACGCCAAAGCCTTCTTCGGCATCAACCCGCACAGCGCGCACGTCGGCGTGACGCGGGTTAATGGCGTGACGAACGTTCTGAGTTTGCCACAGGGCGGGATGATTTCGGGGCAGGCAGCGTTCATTAACTTGCTCGGCGCGACGCCGCCGGAAATGACGCTCGTGCCGGCAGCCGCGCTCGTCATCAACTTCCCGCGCGTGGCGACGGGCGGCGGGGGCGGCTTCCTTGCCTTTCTGCAACAACAGCAACCGCCGAACATCAACGAGGCGATCACGCAAAGGGATCGGCAGGTCGAGCAACTCCGCAAAATGCTCAAGGACGGCGAAGCCTACGGGCGCGCAGTTGACGCCGCCGCGCGCGACAACGCGATCCCGCGTCCCGATCAAGATTTAATGTTGGCCGCACTGGTCCCCTACGTGCGCGGCGAACGGCCCATCGTCTTTCGCGCCGACCGCGAGGCCGACATCCGCGCCGCCATCCGCTTCGCCGAAGAGATGAAATTAAAGCCGATCATTCTCGGCGGCACGGACGCTTGGAAAGTGTCGACGCTCTTGAAAGAAAAGAACGTCCCCATCGTGATCAACAATGTCCTCGATCTGCCGCCGAATGAAGACGCGCCTTACGATCTGTTGTACGAGAACGCCGCTCAACTGAGCCGAGCCGGGGTGCTGTTCTCGATTGCTTCAGGCGACACCGGGGCGAACGCTCGCGATCTGCCGTATCATGCCGGCATGTCCGCCGCTTTCGGCCTGCCGCGCGCCGAAGCGATCAAGGCTGTCACGCTCTACCCGGCACGCATCATGAACGTCGCCGACAAACTCGGCTCGATTGAGCCGGGCAAGCTCGCCAACCTCGTCGTCACCGACGGCGATCTCTTGGAAGCGCGCACAAACATCCGCCACCTCTTCATCAACGGACGCCAAGTCCCACTCGTCAGCCGCCACACGGAATTGTACGAGCAGTTCAAGAACCGATAGTAAAAAACAGGAGGCAGACGGCAGGAGCAGGAGGCGGGAGGCAGGGGCAGTGGGAGGAGCAGGAGGCAGGAAAAACAATCCGGTCTTACCTGCCTCCTGCCCCTGCCGTCTGCCTCCTGCCTTCTACCGTGCGGGCAGCAAATTGCGAATCAAATTGTCGAGGCGTTGGAAGTCGAGGGGTTTGGTGAGATAACCGTCGAAGCCGGCTTCGTAGGCGGCGCGGCGGAAGCCGTCGGTCTCGAAGGCGGTGACGGCGATGACGGGGATGCGGTTGAGCTGCTGATTTTCGCGGAGCTTGCGAGTTGCGCCGAGACCGTCGAGGCCGGGCATTCCGATGTCCATGAGGATCATGTCGGGCTGGCTCAAGGCGGCGACTTTGATGGCTTCTTCGCCGTCTGCCGCCGTTACCACGCGATAGCCTGAATGCTGCAAGTGCAGGCTGATCATCACGAGATTGTCCGTCATATCGTCCACGACCATCACAAGAAAATCTTCCGGCGAAAACTCTCTCGTGCCGTGATCAATTGATAAGGGACTCGTCGTAGGCGTGCTTGAGATTGATGGCTCTGCCGCTCTCGCTTCATCTTCGGCAGTCGGCGGCTCACCCGGCGTCCATGAGAGCGCGACGGTGTCCATCCGCTGTTGCTGTGGTTGTTGCGGCGGCGGCTGAAACTGCGCGCCGCAGTTGACACAGAACCGCGCGCCTGCCGGATTCTGTTTGCCACATGCCGGGCAATCGATCATCTTTTGTTCCACCATTCGTTGTCCGGGAGAGCTTTCGCGCGCCAATGCCGCGCCATCGGCACACAGTATAATCTATTTTCGTCTTTAGCTTCTCATCGCCTTGATGGATCGCCGACGTGCCGATTTTAGATGAAGAGCGCGCGTCGTTCGGCGAGCAATTTTCTCTGGGGGAACTCTGTGGTTCTCTGTGCCTCTGTGGTGGCTCACCGCTTCTTCACCACAGAGGCACAGAAATCACACAGAGCTGACACAGAGTTCATTTGCGCCACTCTTCATTTTAGATTGCGGATTGAAGAACGCCAGCGGTTTTTCAATCCACAATCCACAATCCACAATCCGCAATTGATTGACGCTGCGGCGTACCTCGTGCTAGTTTTCGCTCACCTTTTCTAACCGTCGCGGTAAAACCTTTGACGGCCTCGCCTGCCGGGAAAAAGCGACGACAAAAAAACTTTGGCCTCCGGCGCGGCGGCATATACTCACCAGTCGGAGAACGCATTCGACAGCAGGACTGGAGAAAAAAAACCCATGAGTACAGTCGAAAAAAATCAACAGGCACACGTCGCGGAAACGGCGGCGGTCGGAAGACAGCGAGAGTCCACTGATTCTCAGGCCGACGGCAACGGCCTCGCTAACCCGGCGATGCCCGCCGACGACAGTCTATCGGCGGAGGGCGGCAACATCGACAAGATCAGAGACATTCTGTTCGGCGGCCAGATGCGCGACTACGAGCGGAGATTCTTCCGCATCGAAGAACGCCTGCTCAAAGAGTCCGCAGATTTGCGCGAAGACACTCGCCGCCGCTTCGAGGCGCTGGAGACTTTCATCAAAAATGAGATGGAGGCTCTCTCAGATCGTTTGCAGGCCGAGCAGGGCGCGCGCGATCTATCCGTGCAAGGACTGACGCGCGAACTGCAAGCGGCGGGGCAAAATCTCGAACAGAAGATCGCGCAGTTAGACGAGCAGACCGCGCGGAAGGGGCGCGACCTGCGCCAGCAAATTCTCGATCAGTCGAAGAATCTGAACGACGAGATCAGGCGCAAGTATGAAGAACTTTCAGCGATGCTCGAACGCGAGGCGGCGGAATTGCGGAATGACAAGACCGACCGTTCCGCCCTCGCCGCGCTCTTCACCGAAGTGGCGCTACGCCTCAACAACGAGTTCAAGATTCCCGGCGACAACTGATGCGACACACTGGGCGGCAGGTGTGCTGCGGAACGATCACCGCAGAGGCGCGGAGGATTCGCAGAGATGCCGCAGAGATAATTGTCAACCCTCTGCGTCCCCTCTGCGCGACCTCCGCGTCTCGGCGGTGAAACTGGCGCGCGACACACATGTCTGCTGCTAATTGTTAGCGCGTGCTGCCCGTATCAACCGATGACGAGACCACAGGCTCAAAACCTTCTCGAAGAAGCCCCGCCGACTGAACAACCTCCGCCGGACGACGGGAGCATGTCGGAGCTTCGTAGCCTGCTGCTTGGTCCCACCGAGACGCAGGTCGCAGAGATACACGAGCGACTCTTCGATCCGCTCCGGCAGATCGAAGAGGTCAGCCGCGTGCTGCCCGAAGCTGTCCACGCCCGTTCGCGCCGGGACGGCGACATGACTGAGGCGCTGCTGCCCACCGTCGAGCAGGCCATCAACATCTCGGTCAGGAAAGACCCGCAAGTTTTAGTCGATGCGATCTTCCCTGTGATTGGGCCGGCGATCCGCCGCGCCATCGCCGCCGCTTTGAGCGGCATGACCCAGTCGCTCAACCAAACTCTCGCGTACAGTCTCTCGCCGCGCGGCTTAAAGTGGCGGCTCGAAGCCTTCCGCACCGGCAAGTCGTTCGCGGAAGTAGTGCTGCTCCACACGCTCCGCTACCGGGTCGAGCAAGTGTTCCTCATTCACCGGGAGACCGGCTTGCTGCTGCAACACGTCGTCGCCGACAGCGGCGGCGGTGCGGTGCAAGACGCCGATATGGTTTCCGGGATGCTGACCGCGATTCAAGATTTCGCGCGCGATTCGTTCAACGCCGAGCAGAGCGAACATCTCGAAAACTTTCAAGTCGGCGAGTTGACCATCTGGGTCGAGCAAGGGCCGCTGGCAATTCTGGCCGGCGTGATTCGCGGGACTGCGCCGCAAGAGTTGCGAACCGTCTTTCAAAACGCGCTCGAGAAAATTCATTTGCGCTACCACGGGGAACTCTCGGATTTCTCCGGCGACGCAGAGGTGTTCGAGTCCGCGAGGCCGATTTTGGAAGACTGCCTCGACTCCCAATTCAATGACGACGCGGCGACGCAAAAGCGCAAGCCGACGCTGCTGATCGTCATCGCGTGTGTCATCATCGCAGCGTCGTTGGCGTTGGCTTTCTTCTACTTCCGCAACAAGCGGCGTTGGGAATCCTATGTCGAGCGGCTGAAGAACCAGCCGGGCATTGTCGTCACCGAGACGGGCGAGCGCGACGGCAAGTATTTCGTCAGAGGTTTGCGCGATCCGCTGGCCGTCGATCCGCAGACGCTCTTGCCGCCGGCGCAGCTCGATCCGGCCAAAGTCTCTACACAGTGGGAGCCGTATCAAGCGCTGACTCCGGCTTTCGTTTGGACGAGAGCGAAGGCATTGCTGCAACCGCCCGACACGGTGACTTTGAAACTGGACGAAGGCGGCGTGCTGTCCGCCGAAGGCGCGGCCCAGCACGATTGGATCGTGGAAGCGCGCCGTGCAGCTCGCTTCATCCCCGGCGTCACACAGTTTCGGGATGATAAGCTGTTCGACACTGACACCATTGAGAAACAGATTCTCCTGTTCGAGCTGGATCGATTACAACTCGTGCCGGGGCAAGAGGAAAAGTTCAGAAATTTAGTTGCGGAGTTTGAGCGGCTTTACGCACAGGCGCGTTCGTGGGGCCAGCGCGTGCGCGTCGAGATCACCGGGCGCACCGACCGCACCGGCTCTGAAGAGCGCAACGCCGCACTCAGCCAAGAGCGCGCCGCCGTCATCGCTGCCGAATTGAACGCGCGCCTGCCTGCACGCGACGACTTCCAGATCGTCGCCGCCGGGACGAGAGACATCTTGCGCGAAGAAGTGACCGAAGCGGATCGCGCCGTCAATCGCAGCGTGACTTTCAAGATCATTCTGAGCGACGCACGATGAAAAGTCTGGAGTCTGGAGTCTGGAGTCTGGAGTCAAAACTAAAAGCCTTTGTCTTTGATTCCAGACTCCAGACTTCAGACTCCAGACTCCAGACTCTAAAATCTTATGATCCAGAAAAAAATCTGCATGTTGGGAACTTTCGCGGTCGGCAAAACGAGCCTCGTCCGGCGCTTTGTCGAAAGCATTTACTCGGATAAGTATCACACCACGGTCGGCGTCAAGATCGATAAGAAGACGGTCAAGGTCGGCAACGAAGAAGTGATGCTGCTGCTCTGGGACATTCAGGGTGAAGAGAAAGCGCAAGACTTGCGGAAGTCTTATCTGCGCGGGGCCGCCGGCTATCTCCTCGTCGCCGACGGCACGCGCCGTGATACGCTCTACACCGCGCTGACCATCCAGACCCGCGCGCAAGATACGGTTGGCGCTGCGCCGTTCATTTTGCTGATCAACAAATCTGATCTGGTGGACCAGTGGCAACTCGAAGAGCGCGAACTCGACGCGCTCGCCGACCGAGGCTGGCATGTGATTAAGACAAGCGCCAAGAGCGGCACGAGCGTCGAGGAAGCCTTTCTGTCGCTGGCTAAAAGAATGTTGGAGGTCTGAAGATGAGCGAACTCCCCACTGCAATCCGCGATTTTATTTTGACCGTCACTGCCGATACGCGCTTGCCTGCTTACTTGCGCGTGGACGGCGCGGGACGACTCACTGATTGGGGCGGCGAGGCGGAGACTTACGGCCTCGTTAATCTGCAAAAGGGCGTGGATGTCGGCGAACAAGTCTTCTTCCTCGCCGGATTATTGCCGCTTGAGAACAGCGTCTTTCTCCCCGATGTCAAGACCGACTCCGGGATGTACGCCGACGCGTATCTCTTTCGCGACGGCGACAGAAAGATCGGCGATGAAACGGCTTGGGTTTTGCTCCTCGACGCCACCGCCAACGCCTCGAAGCGACAACGGATGCAGCAACGCGCTTACGATCTCACGTTCCAAGTATCCGATCTCGAACGCGAGGGCGACGCGCTCTATCAAGCCAAAGAGGAATTGGAAGCGCGCGTCAGAGAGCGCACCGCCGAATTATCGAAAGCCAACGAACAATTGCGGCAGGAACTCGCCGAGCGCCGTCGGATCGAAGCCGCGCTCCGCGAAAGCGAGTCGCGCTTCCGGCGGCTTTCGGAATCCAACTTGATCGGCATTATGTTCTGGGACCTGCGCGGGCGCATCACCGAAGCCAACGACGCTTTCCTCGACATGCTGGGCTACACGCGCGCCGATTTAGCAGCCGGGAAAATTCATTGGGAGCAAGTCACACGCTCCGAGGCCCGCTCGCTCGACGAAAAAGCCTTCGCCGAGATGAGCGCCAACGGAGCCTGCACGCCCTTCAAACGCCAATTCGTCCGCAAAGATGGCAGCCGCGTCGATCTCTTCTTCGGCGCGGCCCTCCTCGAAGGCTCCACCAACAAGATCGTCTGCTTCGCCCTCGATCTGTCCAAATACAAATAGGACAATGATCGATAGCCAGAACAAACTGCTTGGCTGTCGTCGATAACGCCCGAATTCAGCCGCCCGCCGACGCCAGCGACAGCGCCCGATGTAACCATTCAATGTACATGAGAGGCAAGCTGAGGCGGGTCGGTTGGAATGAGTTATTAGCCCGCCCGTGATTTGAATGATTCAACTACCATATCTTTAACGCTGCTGAGATTCTTTCAAGAGCTTTTCTATGTAATCGTCCAACTTCTGCTGCGAGAACTTTCCAGAATATTGGTATGCAC
>JALZKK010000270.1 GCA_030859285.1 Acidobacteriota bacterium
AGTCTGGGCGGCGCGGCGTTTCTGCTGACCGCGACGAAAAATTGGCGCGTGGCAGTGTGGGCGTTACTCGCGCTGGCGGTGACGGCGGCGATCTTCATTTTGCCGCGCCGCGCCGGGATGCCGTACCCGTTTGTCTCGCAAGCGCTGTGGGTGGCTGGTGTTGCCGGCCTGAGCGTGGCTTGGTGGCGGAACGCTGGTGAGCGGTTCGGATCGAGTTTGGCGATCACCGCGCTCGCGCTGATCGTCGTTTACTGGGGCGGGCTGGCGCTCTTGCACGCGCGCGCTTTGAGTTACGCGCGCGACCAAGCTGAAGCCGCAGAGATACGAAACGGCGAAAAACTACTGCGCGTAGCCGCGATGCCGTCGCTGGCCGATCCTGTCAATTGGCGCACGGTCGCCGAGACTGATCGAGCTTTCTACCGCTTTAACTCTTCCGCGATCAGTTCATCAGAAACCTTTGATGGTTGGTATCACGCGGAGCGTTTCACCAAGCCGCAAGGCGCGGACGCCGCGCTCGTTGCGCGCGCCGCCGAAGATTGGCGCGCACAAGTCTTCCTCGACTTCGCGCGTTTCCCGGCCACGCGCGTTCAGGCAGATTGTGTGGGACAGACGCTGGTCCAGTTTGCGGATTTACGCTTCACCCGGCCCAGCCCCGCGCGAAATGGCGGCGGCAGTTTCCGCCTTGAGGTCGTTGTGCCGTAGCGCGTTCGATCACACAGGCCGAGTGCGGAGCGCGTCGCGCGGGCTGGGAGCGCGGACGTCTCGTCCGCCAAGCCTGCCGCAGGCGGGCTAAACGACTTCCGAACTCACTCAAGATTGTGTCATCGCTCAAGCCTTATTAGCGCTCTCGCGCTCACGGCAGACGGGCCGTCCACGCTCCCAGCACGCGCGGCTTTTTCTTCTGCGCGGTAAAGCCTATAGATAACTGTTTTAGAACAGCGCTGGTCCAGATGCGAGGTACTGTTTCATGCGTCCAAATGGTGCGGAGGTCAGTAGGTGCGCGAATGACATGTAGCGCAGTCCTAATTGCAAGGCGAAACGAATCGCGTCGTGATTGACTCCGGGTACGCGCAGGCTGATCGTTGCGGACTCCGCCGACGCTGCGCGGCAGGCCATCGTCAACAACGCCGTCGCCGCTTCCGGTTCGAGCCAAGCTGCTGGCCCAATCGCTTCGCCCTTGAAATAGAAGTAGCCGACGACGCTCTCGCCTCGCCTGATCTGTCGCCCCTGCATGGCTGCCTCTCCCATCCAGAAACGATGATCGATCTCGCGCCTCGTCGCGCGAATCTGCCAATCGATCTCGCACGCCGCCATGAGCGTGAGCGGCTCGACTTCGTAGCCTGCCGGCGCATTGGGCAACCCTTCCGGCGTCCCGGCGAAAGTCAGCATCTGATAGCCGGGCAACATGCCTACCTTGAAATAGCTCGCCATCGCCGTCTCATCCACTGAAGACCAAACGAAAAACGTCTCGGCCCCGCGCCGCGCGCCTTCCTCCCACACGCCGCGCAAGAGCGGCCCGCCAATGTGTTGTCCTTTCAACTCCGGCACAGCCCAAAAGCCGGAGAGGAACCATAATCCGTCGCGCACGACGGCGTGACAGATCGCGGCGATCCGCCCGTCCACTTCCGCCGCATAGAAGATGCCCGTCCGCCAGATGTGCCGGTAGGCTATTGCAACTCCAGCGCGTGGCGGCAAAGGCGCGTTTATGTTATGGCGCACGTTCATCTCGCCGACAGCGCTCAGGAAGAGATCGACGGCTGCGGGCAATTCTTCTTCTCGTAGCGGGCGGTTGTGGGTCATGTGCATCATGCCTCCTCTCGGTCTTCTTGAATGTCTGTCGCCGTTTGATTTGACAAGCGCGGCGAGAGCCGGTAAATGGTAAACGATAAACGGCGCTTCGTCGCCACAACTTCCGGTCTCGTCTGCCGTTTGCCGACAACCTGATCGTTATTCAACCCATCAAGGAATCACAGACATGTTGAAGCGTACTGTTCATGTATTTGTGTCGCTCATCGTCATCACCTCGCTTGCGTTCGCGGCGGACGACGCGAAGAAGATGACCATCGAAGACGCGCTCGGCCTGCTCGACGTGAGCGCGCCGCAGTGGTCGCCCGATAGTAAATGGCTCGCCGTCACCGTCTCCGAATGGAATCGGAAGGACGTGCGCCGCGATTCGCATATCTATCTCGTCCCGGCGACGGGCGCGGGGCCGCCGATTAAGTTGACGAACGGCGAGCGCGGCGAGACGCAACCGCAATGGTCGCCCGACTCGACGCGGATCGCTTTTCTCGCCAACCGCGACACGCCGCGCCCCGAGGCCGGCGCATCATCTGCTGCGCCGCCGCGCAACCAAATCTGGATCATTCCGGTGGCGGGCGGCGAAGCGTCCAAAGTGACGGATGAGGAGGCCGGCGTCGCGCAGTTTCGTTGGTCCCCTGACGGCAAACGCATTGCCTATGTCGTGCGCGACACGCCGAAAGACAAGGCCGAGCGCGACAAGCGGAAGAAAGAGAAATTCGACGCCATCATCGTTGACGGCGAATTTCTGTACTCGCATCTCTGGACGATTAACCTCGACACGAAAGAGAAGAAGCGTGTCACCGAAGGTACGTTTACCGTCGCCGATCCGCAATGGTCGCCGGACGGTCAAAATATCGCCTATGTCATCAGCAAAGGCGGCGCGCAAGAGTCGGCCTTCACGGACATCTCTGATAATCGCAACACAGACATCTTCCTGATCTCCGCATCCGGCGGGCAGCCGCGACAACTGACGACCAATCCGGCTGCCGACGCGCAACCGCGTTGGTCCCCTGACGGCAAATGGCTCGCGTATCTCGCCGGCACCGATCCGGCTTCGTGGGCGGGCGAGACTGACTTGATGCTCATGCCGGTTGGCAGCAGCAGTAGCGCGCCGCGCAACCTGACCAGCGCGTACAACGACTCGATCACGAGCGCGGCCAAATGGTCGCCGGACAATCGCTGGCTCTACGCCGGCGGCGCGGTCGGCGTGTATGGACAACTGCTGAAAATTCCGTTGGCGGGCGGTGAGCCGGTGACAGTCTTCGAGAGTCCCGGCGCATACGGCGGTATCGATGTGTCACGCGACGGCCAGATGCTCGCCTTCACTTTCAACGACGCGAAGTCGCCCGACGATCTCTATATCGCCACCAGCGCGGGCAAATCCGTCAAGCGCCTAACCAATCTCAACCCGCAGAGCAAAAAATTCGCCGTCGCCGACACCGACTTGATCCGCTGGAAGAGCGCCGACGGCATGGAGATCGAGGGACTACTCGTCAAGCCGCTCGGCTATCAGGCGGGCCAGCGCTACCCGCTGATTCTGCAAATTCACGGCGGCCCTTACGGTCGGTTCAGTCGCGGCTTCAATACGCGCGCACAGATTTTCGCGGCGCACGGCTACGCCGTCCTGATGCCGAACCCGCGCGGCTCGACCGGCTATGGGACCAAGTTCGCCGTCGCCAATCTCAAGGATTGGGGCGGCAAGGATTTTCAAGACATCATGGCCGGCGTCGATGAAGTGATCAAAAGCGGCGTCGCCGATCCGGAAAAACTATTCGTCATGGGCGGCAGCTACGGCGGCTTCATGACTTTCTGGACGATCACGCAGACAGAGCGCTTCAAGGCCGCTATCGGCCATGCCGGCATCAGCGATTGGTACAGCTTTCACGGCCAGTCGGACGTACCCGGCTTGATGGAGTACGGCTTCGGCGGTACGCCATGGACGGCGCGCGAGAATTACGAAAAGTGGTCGCCGATGCGGTACGTGGATCGCGTCAAGACGCCGCTGCTGATCACGCACGGCGAACAGGATCGCCGCGTTCCCATCGCGCAGGCCGAGCAGTTTTATCGCGCCCTCAACAAGCGCGGCGTCCCCGTCGTCTTCGTCCGCTACCCGCGCGAAGGCCACGGCATCACCGAACCGAATCATCAAATCGATCTTGTCGGGCGGCAATTAGAGTGGTTCGCGAAACACTTGAAGCCTGCCGGGAACTGAAGCGGCAGCGGCAACCGGAAAATTACGATACAAGGCGGCAAGGGCGTTAGAAGAAATTTCTTCTAACGCCCTTGCCGTTTTATTCGATGGCACACAGCTATCAAGATTTGAGATTTGAAATTTCAGATTTGAGACTTGCGATTGCAAATTCACGGCGCAAAGCGTGTCTGATTGCAAATCAGCACTCGGTTATATCCCTTCGCTGACTGCCGTTGCATTTCATTGCTGCGTCGAGTGTTCAACCGGGTTGTGTATAAAAAGAGACTGAACCATTTCTGGCATTGTTGTAAATGTCTTTCCGTCTAAATTCTGCCAAGCGCATCGTGTGTTTGTAGGTCGGCTACTTTCACTGAGCTTTGACTAAGGAGAGTCTCACTATGTCCACGCAGTTCGATAGTTCAATCATCACCGACACGATAGAAAAGAACGCCCGCGACAACCATGACCGCCGCCGTTTCTTGCGTAACGCGGGAATCGCCGGCATCGCCGCTGCGCTCGCCGCCACTCCGCTGGCCGAGATGACTGCCGCCGCGCAAAGCGGCACCGTGACGGACGCGAATATCCTGAATTTCGCTTTGAATCTGGAGTATTTGGAGGCGGAGTTTTACGTGCGCGCGGCCTTCGGTCGGGGATTGGCCGACAGCGATACGACAGGGACAGGCACGCGCGGCGACGTAGCCGGCGGTCGCCAAGTGACGTTTGCGACGGAAGCGATCCGGCAATACGCCGTCGAGATTGCGAACGATGAAGAGGCTCACGTGAGGTTTTTGCGGACGGCTCTCGCCAGCGCCGCAGTCGCGCGTCCTGCCATCGACATCAACATGAGCTTCACCGCCGCCGCCCGCGCCGCCGGCTTGATCGGTGGGAATGACGTCTTCGATGCTTACGCCAACGAGAATAACTTCCTGTTGGCCGCTTTCATTTTCGAGGATGTCGGCGTCACGGCTTACAAAGGAGCCGCGCGATTCATCCAGAACAGAGACTTTCTTGAAGCCGCCGCTGGCCTGCTCGCTGTCGAAGCGTATCACGCGGCTAATATCAGGACAGTGCTATTCGCACGCGGCTTGAGTACGGCGACGAGGCAAATCTCCGATCTGAGAGATTCGGTGGATGGAGCCGACGACCGCGATCAGGGCGTTGTCCTCAACGGTATGGGCAACATCACACCTACCGACGCCAACGCGCTGGCCTTCAGCCGAACGCCGAGACAAGTGCTGAACATCGTCTATCTGGCGGAGAACGCTAATTCGGGCGGCTTCTTCCCGGCGGGCGTGAACGGCACGGTCCCGATAGTGTGATGAGCGCAGTAATCGGTGCCACGGATGTGCGCCGGCTACCGCTTCAGTCAAGATTAATTCATTTGAGTGGCTCGCCACGCTGACGGCTCGGCGTCATTAGACTTACGGGAGGCTGACTATGCACCGCAGGATGCTTCGTTACGGCTGTGTGATGGCTATCGTTGCCGCGCTCACGCTGAACGCTGGTTTCGGGCCGGCGTCGTTGAGTTTCGTCAAAGCTCAGGACAAAGATGATGACTATCAAGAGATAACGCCGCTCGCTGCGACCGCCGGCTCGACTATTTTCGCGCTCGCCGTTGATCCGGGCCTCGGCGCGCCGCCGCAGAGATTAATCAGTTTCGACATCAACGCGCCCGGCACGCTGCGCGGCGATGTGCGAATCAGCGGCCTGCAAGCGGGCGAAATCCTAAAAGGGATTGACTTTCGCCCGGCCACCGGTCAGCTCTACGCCCTCGGCAGCACGAGCCGGCTCTACACCATCGACCCGACGACAGCAGTTGCAACACTGGTCAATGGGCCTTTCACACCGGCAGTTGATCCGACCAACTTTTTCGGCTTCGACTTCAACCCGGTGCCGGATCGCATCCGCGCCATCGCTAACGTCACCGATCAAAACTTGCGTCTCAATCCCAACACGGGCTTGGTTGCGACGACCGATCCGAACGTCGCCTATGCCTCGACCGATCCGGGCGCGATGGATGACTTGCCGCCGAACATTGTCGCCGAGGCTTACAGCAACAACGTCGCCGGCGCGACTTCCACGACCAACTTCGCCATCGACGCGCGCCCGGATGGCCCGGCCCGTCTCGTCACGCTCGGCACGCGCGACTTCCCAAACTCGCCACCCGGCGGCGGCATGGCCGTGTCGCCAAACACCGGCCAGTTGTTCACTGTCGGGAACATCACCGTGAACAACGCCGTCCAAGAGACCAATAATTTCGCCGGCTTCGACATCTTCGACAGCGACACGGCTTACGTCTCGCTGACGCCGATCAACCCGTTCAATTCGACTTCGAGTCTCTACAGCCTTGACTTGAGTACGGGAGCCGCCACACTCGTCGGCGCTATCGGCGGCAACGTCAGGGTCGATAGCCTGACCGTCGCGCAGAGCAACATGGTGACGACGACCGTGCAATTCTCGGCCTCGACGTTCACCGTCGCCGAGGGCGCGGGCAACATCATGATCACAGTGACGCGCACCGGCGACACGAACCAGCCGGTCACGGTCGAGTTCCAGACCGACGACGTTGGCGACGGCATTCGCTGCGACACGTTTACCGGCACGGCTTTCCCGCGCTGCGATTATTCATCGGAGAACGGCACGCTTAGTTTCGCTGCCGGCGAAACGTCGAAGAGCTTTACTGTCTTCATCACCGACGACGGCTACGCTGAAGGCGATGAGACGTTCACCGTCTCGCTGCGAAACGTCTCACTCGGCGGCGCGATCAATCCGCAGCAGGGCCGGGCGACTGTCACGATCACCGACAACGACACCGCCACCGCCACGACCAACCCGATTGACGTGCCGGAGTTCTTCGTCCGGCAACTGTACGTCGATTTCCTGAACCGCGAGCCGGACACGGCGGGCTTCAACGCCTTCGTCAACACGCTGCGGAATTGCCCGTCGGGCGACACCAGTTGCGACCGCGTCTCGGTGGCGCAGGGCTTCTCGCGCTCTGACGAATATCTCTTGTTCAAGGGCTACTACTCGATCCGCTTTTACCTCGCGGCGTTCGGCAGACGCCCGTCTTATCAGGAGTTCATCCGCGACCACAATCGGTTGACGGGGCCGACTGAAGAGGCTGTGGTGGCGTTGCGCGCCGCCTTCGCCGAAGATTTCACCGTGCGTGAAGAATTCCGCGCGCGTTACAGCTCACTGAATAACGCGCAGTTCGTCGATCTACTCTACCGTACGGCAGGCATCACGCTGACCGCCAGCGCGCAAAGCCAGATCGTCGCCGATTTGAACAGCGGTGCGAAGACGCGCGGGCAGGTCTTACGCGACCTCATTGAGCGGCAGGATTTCTTCAACCGTAATTTCAACGCGGGCTTCGTGCTGACGCAGTACTTCGGATTCCTGCGGCGCGATCCCGACGAGCAAGGATTCCAAGATCACTTGCGTACCCTGAACAATGACCCGACGGCCTTCCGCACAGTCGTCATTAACTTTGTCAACTCGATTGAGTACCGGCTCAGGTTTGGCCGACCATAACGAACCACGACCCGCCAATTTGTAGCCGCACAATTCGGCGGCTGGTCGAGTACCAATTTAACTACTCGACCAGCCGCCGAATCTGATTCAAGCGAGAGCAAGCGCGTCCCTGCCTGTTCAGTTAGCTCGCGCCGGCCAAGTTAAAAGTTCGCCCAGTCGTCTCAATTCCCTATAACCGTAGATACTTTATATTTCAAGCAGTTAGGGGTTCGCTGAGTCGAGAGTTAACCAGAGTCCATTTTTTGTTGCAACAAGGTGCAAATTGGTGGATAATGCCTGCACGGGCGCGTAGCTTCAGCCGCCGCCGGGCGTTGTGAAGCTGCACAAACGAGCCAAGTGAGACCGGAGGGATAACAATGACGCTGAACCAACTTGATGCCGGAGCGAGGGCCACCGTCACCGGCATTCGCAACCAAAACGCGGAACGCCGTCGCCTTTTTGACTTGGGCATTCTACCCGGCACAGTCGTTGAGGCTGTGCTGCATAGCCCGCTTGGAGACCCGGTTGCTTATCGCGTCCGCCACTCCGTCGTGGCACTCAGGCGCGAGCAGGCCGAGTTGATTGATGTCGAGTCAATCATCAAAAACTCTTAAGGGAGAGAACATGAGCGCGCAAATCGAAGCCATTCCGCAGAAGCAGTGCGGCAGCGCGTGTTCGTCCTGCAACACGTCGCAGTTGACGCGGCTTGGCATCAAGGCCGGCGGTTGGGATTACGTCGTCGCTTTGATGGGCAATCCGAACACGGGGAAGAGTACGATCTTCAACGCGCTGACGGGGCTGCGCCAGCACGTCGGCAACTGGCCGGGCAAGACGGTCGTCCGCGCCGAAGGCGCATTCAACTACCGCGAACGAAAATATAAGCTGGTCGATCTGCCCGGCACTTATTCGCTGCTCTCGACGAGCGTGGACGAAGAGGTGGCGCGCGACTTCGTGTTGTTCGGCCAACCCGACGTGACCATCGTCGTCACGGACGTCACGCGCCTCGAAAGCAATCTGGGCCTCGTGATGCAGGTGTTGGAAATCACAGATCGCGTGGTCATCGCCTTGAACTTGATCGACGAGGCGCGGCGTCATGGTCTCGCCGTGGACGAGCGCGCGCTCGCGCGCGATCTCGGAGTCCCGGTCGTGCCGATGGCCGCTCGTCGCGGAGAGGGACTCACAGACTTGCTCGGCGCAGTGGACGACATCGCGCAGGGCGCATATCCGACTCGTCCGCGCCGGCTCAAGTACGCCGACGCTCCGCTCGAAGCCGCGGTTGAAACTTTGGCGTCCCAACTGATCGACGCTTTTCCCAAGCTGCCGAACGCGCGTTGGGTGGCGCTGCGATTATTGGAAGGCGACGAGAGCATCATCAAAGCCGTCGGCGATGGAACACTGGGGCAGCTTGATCGAGTCAATACTTTCGCGGACAGACTGGTGGGGTTGGAGGCAGCGAAATAAGATGGCCGCAACACCGGCACAGATTTTGGAGACGGCGGCGAGCCTTCGCCGAGAGGTCGGCGGCGAGTTGCATGATCGTCTGACCGAAGCGATCTATACAGAGGCCGGGCAGATCGCCGACCGCGCAGTGTCGCGCAACGAACAAAAGTCCCGCGCCCACGTCGATCAGTTTTTCGACCGCGTGTTGACCAGCCGATTGTGGGGCTTCCCCTTAATGGGGCTAATGTTGTTGGTCGTCTTCTGGCTGACGATTGCGGGCGCGAATGTTCCTTCGGCGATGCTCGCGGAATTGCTGCAAGGCACAGTTTACGACGGGCTGCACACGGCTGCGCGCTCCGTCGGCGCTCCGTGGTGGCTGGCAGGATTTTTGATCGACGGCGTATATCTCGCCACTGCATGGGTCATCAGCGTGATGCTGCCGCCGATGGCGATCTTTTTTCCGCTCTTCACGCTGCTGGAAAATTTGGGTTATCTGCCGCGCGTCGCGTTTAATCTCGACCGTTTATTCAAGCGCGCCGGAGCGCACGGCAAGCAGTCTTTGACGATGATGATGGGCTACGGTTGCAACGCGGCGGGCGTCGTCTCGACGCGCATTATCGACAGCCCGCGCGAGCGTCTGATCGCGATCATCACGAATAATTTTTCGATCTGCAATGGTCGCTGGCCGACGCTCATTCTGATCGGCACGATCTTCATCGCCGCGACCGCGCCGCCCTTCTTGGCGAGCTTCATCGCGGCGACGAGCGTCGTCGCTGTCGCCCTGCTCGGCATCATCTTCACGCTACTCATCTCGGCTTTCCTGTCGCGCACGTGGCTCAAAGGTGAGGCATCTACTTTCAGCCTCGAACTGCCGCCGTATCGCCCGCCGCAAATCTGGCAGACGATCTACACTTCGATCATCGACCGCACGCTAATCGTCTTGAAGCGTGCCGTTATCATGGCCGCACCGGCGGGCGCGGTCATTTGGCTGATCAGCAACATTTTCATCGGCGGTGGCAGCCTTGCCGATCACCTCGTTCATTTCCTCAATCCGTTCGGCGTATTGCTGGGCTTAAACGGCGTGATACTGCTCGCCTACATCGTTGCGATCCCGGCCAATGAGATCGTCGTCCCGACGATCCTGATGTTGACGCTCAACGGGGCCAGATCGGGTCTCGCGCAAACCGGAGTCATGATCGAACTGGAAGACAACGCGCAGATTTATGGAGTGCTGACACAGATGGGCGGCTGGACGCTTCTGACCGGCATGAATTTGATGCTCTTCAGCCTATTGCACAATCCTTGCAGCACGACGATCATGACGATCTGGCAGGAGACGCGCAGCCTGAAATGGACGACAGTGGCGACGCTGTTGCCGGTCGCGCTCGGCTTCGGCGTTTGTTTGCTGACAGCCGCCATTGCGCGCTTGTTGTTTTAGCGTTGGCCGATGAAGCCGGCGAGAACTTTGTGGCGGAGGAATGAGTTGATGATTGCCGTACACCAAAGCCCGAAGAAAGTTACTCCGTCAAAGGAAGACTATTTGAAAGCCATCTGGAGTCTTTCGGAGCGGCGCGAGCAGTCGGATGTTAGCACGGGAGAGCTTGCCGGCGCGCTCAACGTCAGCCCGCCCGCCGTGTCTAAGATGCTGAAGCAGATGGAACGGCAACAGTTGGTCTCGCACACTCCTTATTACGGGGCGTGCTTAACAGGACAGGGGCGGCAAATCGCACTTAAGATCGTGCGCCGTCACCGGCTGCTCGAACTTTTTCTCGCGCAGACGCTCAACTATGCGCTCGACTCTGTGCATGACGAGGCGGAGCGTTTAGAGCATCACATCTCGGATGAGTTCGAGCGACGGATCGACGAACTGCTCGGCCATCCGCGCCAGTGTCCGCACGGCAGCCCGATCCCGACCGTCGAAGGCCACATCTCTTCGCCGCAAGGCGCTCCGCTTTCAGAGATCGAGCCGCCATCCATCCTGCGCGTCGAGCGGTTAGAGCGCGCCGACGCGACCCTCTTGCCTTACCTGTGCGAAAACGGATTGGTCCCCGGAGCTATCATCCACCTGATGCAGCGCGAGCCGTTCGCCGGCGACTTACAACTCGAAGTGTCTGGGCGTCCGCTCCGTCTTTCACGGCAAGCGGCGCAGTGCGTGATCGTCTCACCGCAAGGAGTCTGAACGTGCGTCGTGCATGTCAGCAATCAAGTCTTTCGTCGGGCGTGGGCGTCGGCGGCTTTCGCGCCGCGCGCGTGTACACATTCTCCTTCAACTTGGCGCGCTCCGCGCCGAAGATGAGATGCCTTCCTTGTCGCGCCGCCCTCGCACTGCTCTTTGTGCTGGCGTCGTGCGCCGCACCAACATTCGCGCAAGAGGGGTCGCCAACGCAGAGCGTCCCGGAGCCGCCACCGCCGATTGCAGACAACAGCTTTCTGATCGAGGAGGCTTACAATCAAGAGCCGGGCATTGTCCAACACATCAACACTTTCACCAGACAGCGCAACGGCGACTGGCTTTACACTTTCACGCAAGAGTGGCCCTTCTTCAGCCAGCGGCATCAACTGAGCTACACGATCCCCGTGCAGCGATTCGACGGCTCGCCGGACAGCATCAACGGCGTCGGCGACGTGGCGTTGAACTATCGCTATCAGTTGCTCGGAATTGGTGACGGGAGAGTGGCAATTGCGCCGCGCGTCTCCGTACTGTTGCCGACGGGCGATGAGAAGAAAGAGTTAGGCAAGGGCGGCACGGGCATTCAACTCAACTTGCCTGTCAGCATCGCCCTCACTCGCAAATTCGTGACGCACACGAATGCCGGGGCGACCTTCACGCCGTCGGCCAAGAATGTTCTCGGCGAGAAAGCGCACACAAAAGATTACAATCTCGGCCAGAGCCTCATCTGGCTGGCCGCGCCCAACTTCAACGTGTTGTTGGAGGCAGTCTATAACAGCGCCGAATCCGTCGTCGGCCCTCGCCGCACAGAGCGCGAACATGAATTGCTGCTCAACCCCGGCGCTCGCTTCGCCCTCAATTTTCGCAGCAGCTTGCAGATCGTGCCGGGCATCTCCTTCCCCGTCGGAGTCGGCCCCAGCCGGGGCGAGCGCGGCGTGTTCTTCTACTTGAGCCTTGAACATCCGTTCAGAAAGACCAGAGAGTAGAGTCGAAGCTATAGACTTTAAGCAAAACAATTTGACAGGATGAACAGGATGGACGGGATGAAGGGGAGAGCCATCACTGAAACTCGCTCATTGTGCTGTGCTTGATCTGGTTCATCTTGTCAATCCTGTCTCTTGCTTTATTCTTGAATGCTATATCTCAGTGCCTCATCCTCCGCTCTCGATCCGGGACGATTCATTACAGCTAACGGGACTGTTGAGAGTCTATGTCAATTCCGTCGCAACGCAGACCTGCGTGTGCCACGCGGAGAATAATAAGAAACAAATTCACAAACTTTCCGCTACATAATCTGCTTACTGTGAGACCGGATAGCAGAAACACACGCTTTATTCTCTGAGCCTTCGCTGATCTGCAATCCTTGTCAACACGTGAATGCGTACCTCAGTTGCCGAGAAAAATTAAACGCGCTCCCCTATATACATCCTGAAGGCAACGTCCCGACGCGCTGCCGGCGCAATTGTTTTTCTCCCTTTCCCCTAAAAATTAAGTTCTCGAAACAAAACTGCGGCGGCGAGCGCGGGTGAGAAACCCTGCGCCCGACGTCGGTTACTGAGTCTCGTCCAGACTTTGATCGAATCTAGGGAGGTTTCTTAATGTCCACAGCCCTCGCGACTTCTATTCCGTCAGAGAACAGTTTGCTCAAAACTTTATTCAGTTATGACGGTCAGCATCTCCGGCCTCATTTAGAGCCGGTCTTTCTGCCTCCGGGCAAAGTCCTCTATGACTGCGGCGATCCGATCCGTTATGTCTATTTCCCGCTCGATTCCGTCGTCTTTTTGCTCGCCAACATGGAAGACGGGGCTACCGCCGAGGTGGGAGTCGTCGGCTACGAAGGCGTTCTCGGCATTTCGGTCTGCATGGGAGCTGACACGACGCCCAACCAAGCGGTGGCGCTGATCGCCAATCGGGCCATCCGTCTCAGGGCCGAGGTGTTACAAGACGAATTCGCTCGCGGCGGCCTGTTGCAACTCTTACTGCTGCGCTACATGCACGCGCTTTTCATTCAGGTGTCGCAGACGGCGGCCTGCAATCGCATTCATCACATGGAAGGCCGCCTGTGCCGTTGGCTGCTGATGGTGCATGATCGATTGAAATCGGATCAACTGCCGCTGACGCAGGAGTTCATCGCGAACATGCTCGGCACGCACCGCCCTTATGTCACCGTCGCCGCCGGTCTTCTCCAAAAGGAGGGCGTGATTCACTGTCAACGCGGTTACATCATCATCCGAGATCGTCAGGGGCTAGAATCCCGAGCCTGTGAATGTTATGGCATCGTCAGAGAAGAATACGACCGCCTCAATGAGACGGCGAACTACGTCTCCAACATCCGCCGTCCGGTCAGTGGCTTTAAGTTAAGAAACGAGACGGGCGCGACGGCCTAGATCAGTCCTTGCGAGATTGGGATCGACAGCGAAAAGACATACTCCACGCGCAGCCCACGAAACGACACGAACAAAAAGACACGAAAGATTCGTGCTTGTTCGTGTCGTTTCGTGTGGTTCGTGGATCGCTTTTCTGATGTGCCAATCTCATCAGTTCCGATTTAAAGCCGTCAATTGGTGGCCTCTCAAATTTGAAATCTCAAATCTGATCCGGCGCACTACGGCTATCGCGAACGGCTACGCTTGAAACCCGTTCTCCAGCCAAACGTACTATAGATTTCAAGAAAAACAATTTGACAGGATGCACAGGATTGACGGGATGAAGCAGAGAGCAGCCACCGCAAACCCGCTCATTTTTCTGTGATGCCTCTGTTCATCCTGTCGATCCTATCTCTTGCTTTTTCTTGAATGCTATATTTATTCCATCAGTCTTAATGCTTAACCGCGATCTCTTTCGTATTCACCCCGAAGTCGCCGCCGCGCTCCGCGAGCAGCATCCCGTCGTCGCGCTCGAATCGACTGTCATTGCACACGGATTACCACGCCCACAAAATTTAGAAACGGCGCGCCGTCTCGAAAAGATCGTCCGCGAAGGCGGCGCGACGCCCGCCACTACCGCCATCATCGACGGCCAACTCTGCGTGGGACTCGACGCGGAGCAGTTGGAATTGATCGCGGTGGGCGACAATGTGCGAAAGATCAGTCGCCGCGATCTGCCCGTCGCCGTCGCACGTCGCTGGCACGGAGCGACGACCGTCGCTTCCACAATTTGGATCGCCGGGCGCGCGGGAATTTCAGTTTTGGCCACCGGTGGCATCGGCGGCGTCCATCGCGGCGCGCTGCCGGACATCTCCGCCGACTTGCCGGAACTCGCGCGCACGAAAATGCTCGTCGTTTGTTCCGGCGCGAAGATCGTTCTTGACTTGCCGGCAACGCGCGAGTGGTTGGAAACTCACGGGGTCACCGTCGTCGGTTATGGTTGCGACGAGATGCCAGCATTCTATTCACGCAGCAGCGGCCTCCCGGTTGACCTGCGCGTTGATTCGCCGGATGAGATCATTGAATTAGAACAGGCGCGGCGGGCGCTGCAAATTGAAGGTGCGCTGCTCGTCACCGTGCCTGTCCCGGTCAAGGATGAAGTGCCGCGTAACATGTTACAAAAAGCATTGGATGAAGCGCTTGTCAAAGCTGAACGGTCAGAGATCGGCGGGCGCGACCTAACGCCGTTCCTCCTCTCGCGCATGTCCGAACAGAGCGGCGGCGCGACGCTCAAGGCCAACATCGCGCTTTTGGAAAACAACGCCCGCATCGCCGCTGAGATCGCTTTGTCGTTAGTACAGAATAAATTTCAGTGAGTGCCGTAAGCGCCGGAGGCGCAAAAGATCAGTAGCCCACAGCGTAAGCTGTGGGATCAGCGTCATCAACGAATGTTCAAGCCCCGGCAGGGGCGAAAGAAATTTCTGTTGTGTGTTGCCATGCGCTTTTCTGCCGCCCCTCCGGGGCTTGGAAAATTGTGACGGGCTTTAACCCACAGCTTACGCTGTGGGCTACTGATCTGCCGCGCCTCCGGCGCTTTTACCTTGATCGCGCAGTCGATGATTCAACTTTTGAATAATGACAACCATTGATCTTAAACAAAGAACGCGCCGGATCATCACCAAACTTAAAAAAGCGTACCCGGACGCGCGCTGTTCGTTGAATCACGCGAACCCGCTTGAGCTATTGATCGCCACGATCCTTTCGGCGCAATGCACGGACGAGCGGGTAAACATCGTCACCGCCGACCTGTTCCGCAAATACCGTCGCGCGGAAGATTATCTGAACGTCGAGCAGGCAGAGCTTGAGCGAGACATTCATTCGACCGGCTTTTTCCGCAACAAGGCGAAGGCGATTCAAGGTGCGTGCCGGATGATTGTGGAAGAGTACGGCGGGGAAGTGCCGGCGGACATCGAACGGCTGCTGCGTCTGCCCGGTGTGGCGCGCAAGACGGCGAACGTCGTTTTGGGTAACGCCTACGGTATCGCTTCGGGCGTTGTGGTCGATACGCACGTCGCACGCCTCGCGCAACGATTAGGACTGGCCGCGCATGAGCAACCCGAAAAGATCGAGCGCGATCTGCTGGAACTGGTCCCTCAAAAAGATTGGATCGTCTTCTCGCACCTGCTGATCGCGCACGGGCGGAAAGTGTGCAAGGCGCGTGTGCCGTTGTGCGGCGAGTGCATGATCGAGCCGCTCTGCCCTTCATCGCTGCTCAAAAGCTAACGGCGAAGCGGAAGACTCGATTTGTGCGCGCTGGCCGGACTATGGCACCAAGTGTTGATTGGTAGGCTAACGACGAAACGGCGCGTGAGGAGGGACAGCATGAAGACGGACAGAAATAAGCACCAACTGCGCGGGCCGGTGCGGAGCGTGCAGATTGAGACGGCACAACTCGAAGAACAGGACGGCCAGCAAGTCGAGCAGCACTCATTCATCCACTCTTACGCCTTTGATCCGGACGGACGGCTCGTCGAGTACGCCGCGCACAACCCCGACGGTTCGACTTGGCGCACGGTCAACGATTACTCAGACGCCGGCCAATTGTTGGCGACAAGAAACTTTGATTCTTCAGGCCAGCCCGTTGGTGGCGTGTCTTACGCCTATGATCAAGAGGGCCGGTTGATCGCCGAGCGTGTGATCGCGCCGGACGGCACACAGACCACCCCGACTACCTACGTTTACGACGACGAAAACCGACAGACCAAAATTCAGACGCTGGATGTGATGGAAGAGACGAATCTCATGATCGGGATCGAAGACACAAACATTGCCATCAATGCCACCGACGCCGGAAGGATTGAGACTCGCTACGACCAACAAGGCGAGGCCGTCGAGGTTCTGGTTTACGCTCAAGATGGCGCGCTTGTCAGCCGCGTCGAGATCAAGCGCGACGAGCGGGGCAATCCACTGGAAGAGATTTATTACACGAGCGATGTCATTCCGTTCAGTTCTTGTGCGACCGAAGAGGCGGCAGCTCTCACCGAAGAACAACGCGCAGAGTTGGCCGCAGAGATCGCGCGGCTGTTCGCGCCGGGTACGGCAATGTCAAAACACGAATATCGTTATGATGAACAGGGGCGGCTCGTCGAATCGAAAATGACGATGATGGGGATGATCGCCTTTCATCAAACATTCGCCTATGACGAGGCCGGCAACAAGATCGAAGAGAGTAGTTTTGATGAAGAAGGGAAGTTGAGCAATAAGGCGCTCTTCACGCGCGAGTTTGACAAGCATGGCAATTGGACGAAAGAGATCGTCTCGACCGCCTCTGCGTGGGACGCAGAGTTCGGCCTCTCCACGCCCGTTAGCGTGACCCGACGGACTATTACCTACTACGCTTGAGAAGGAGCGTGCCGGAATGAAGAATCCTACCAGCGCGCTCTTCTGTTTGTTAAGACCTGCCTTCGACTACTCGCCATAAAAGAGCCGCGTGGCTCTTTCGGCAACGGCTCACATCGCGGGAAATTCTTTCCGCAGTTCGCCGAAGCGGTACGGTTCGTTGAGCTTGATCGCGGCTTTGCGGCGCGCGTCCTTGAGCCAGTCGTTCAACGTCTGCGCTTGGCGTTCGGCGAGCAGGCGGCGGCGGATTTCCGGCGCGGCTTCGGCGAGCGTGGCGGAGCGCGCTGCTTCGCGCGCCGTCACTTTGATAACGTGGAAGCCGAAATCGGTCTGCACGATGGGACTGATCTCGCCGGGCTTCAAAGCGAAGGCGGCTTCGTCGAAAGCGCGCGTGTGCGTGTCTTTCGTGAACGCGCCGAGATCGCCGCCGCGCGCTTTGGTCCCCGGATCGTCTGAATTAGCACGGGCGAGAGCGGCGAAGTCTGCGCCCGCTTGCGCTTTCCGCCGCAACTCTTCGGCGCGGCGGCGGCGCGCGTCCATCTCGATTTGGACGGCTTTGGCGAGCGCCTCGCCGTTCAAGTTTTTGTCTTTTTGCAACTGCTGCGAGATCAAGTTGGGTCGCGCCGCGACGAGGATATGCGAGGCCGTGACCCTCTCCGGTTTCTGGAAAGCCCGATCAGTTTGGTGCTTCTCCAGATAGACTCTCACTTCGTCGTCCGAAACTTTTAAGTCTTTGCTCAACTCGTCGCGCAGCAACTCGCCGTAAACTGTGCCTTCGATCACCGGGCGATATTCGTCGCGCGTAAACCCATGCTCGGCGAGGTAAGCGTCATACATCTGATCGCCGCCGAGTTGCGCGATGTGGCGGCTCACGGCTTGGCTCAACTTGTCGGGCGCAACCTTCAAGCCGCGCCGCTCCGCCTCCTGCGCGATCAACGCGCGGTCGAGCAACTCCGAGACGATGCCCTCCTTCAATTGTTTAAGCTGGCGGCGGCCCTCCTCCGTCGCCGGATCGATGCCGAGCGACTCGCGCCCATTCTTCAAATACATCGCAAACAGCTTATTACTGATCGCACGCCCGTTGACCGTCGCCACGACGGGCGGCAGCGGTGCGTCGGCTTGCGCGTTGGCATTCGCCTGCGTCGAGCCATCGCGCGAACAGCCGGTGAACAGCAAACAGAACGCGAGCAGGATAAGCAGCAATTGATACATCGCCGAGAAGGGAACACGCGACGGGACGATAGGCTGCGAGCGATTATCGAGTGACGGATGGAAAGAATTACTCAACAGCCACTTCAGGCATATGCTCGTCTTCATATTTTCCAATCAAAACGCCGATGATCTCCATTAGCGAGGCTAACGGATGTGATCCATCCTCGCCAATTTCATCGATCAAATCGTCGAGTAATGCCACTAACCGCCGGTATTCTTTTTCAGTGTGCGAGACGAAGATCGTTTCGGCAAGAGAAGGCCATGCTTTCATCGCCCGGTTAACATCAAGATTTTGCATTCCTCATTCGGTCATGGTGAGTTTTGAGATAACTCCTGATCACGTGCATCCGTGCGCCACACAATTCTTACCTTTGGAATATAGCAGACGAGCAGCCTAACGCTCACGATAACCCGCCGCCTGAGTTCATCGAATTCAAAGCTCAACGTGATTGGCGGTCGGGTTCATCGTGTTCTTATGCGCGTGTCATCGGTCAGAGGGTCTGCCGTATTCCCCCTCTTCTTTGAAGATTCCGCGGACGTAAACTGTACGGTCGCTGTCTCGGTCACGCTCCCTGCCGGCCCGATCAGCCAATCTTTCGGCACCGATGCCTCTCCGAGTGCGGCGCTACTCTCCTCGTCAACAATCTGTCTCTTGCTCCGCTTCCTGTCGCTGCGCTCTTCCAGCAAACCCAGTGGTGTATAGAGGATCAGAATCAACAACCTGAGCGGGAGAAAGAAGAACATCAGCGGGAGCAGCGCTGAGTCGGCCAAAAAGGTCAACAATCCTTGTCCCATCAGCCGCCACGAACTCCTCACCCTGCCAATACGTGTTCCCGTTGAGGCTTCTTCGAACACGTGTTCGGCGTAACGCGCAATCGAGCGGTCGAGGTGGCGGTTGAATCTGGTAAAGATGCTATCTTCGCTGGTGGCAAGAGCCAGCGTGACCACTTCTAGATTGGTGCCGCAGGCGGGGCAGAAGGTGTGCCGGTGGGAATCGTCTCTTCCGCATTTCGGACAGAACATAGATTAGAGCCTCCGGTGAGAATGACCTTACATCCGCTTGTACGAAGATGAGGCAGTTTAGTTTTACCTGTTTTTCAAGCAGCGCATAACTACTGTATATGCGGAACCATTCCGCATAACATCCCAAATCGGTGTGTTATCAGGAATGATTCCGCATAATTCTCTTATCTGCGTAGCGCGAAGCAACTAACCAAAGTTCACGCGGAACGACTCACATCTGCCCCGCCGCCAACGTTTTCACCAGCCGGTACAGAAATTCCTGTCCTTCGTAGAGTGATTTAATCCCGATGCGCTCGTCTCTGCCGTGCGTGCGGGTGTCTTCGATGTCGTCGAAGATGCCGGAGACGCCGTACACGGGGATGCCGGCTTGCCGGAAGTAGAGACTGTCGGTCGCGCCCGTCCCCATCAACGGGACGACGGGAACGCCCGGCCACATTGCTTCGGTGATGCTCTCGATGGGGCGCATGATCGCCGGTTGCAGCGGCGACGGTGGGCTGGGCTTCGAGACGGCAATCGGCGTCACTGTGATCTGATCATCGGCGAGGACTTTGACGAGCGTCTGTTGCACTTGCCCGGAAATCTCTTGCGGCAGGATGCGGCAGTTGACGGTGGCGCGGGCGGTCTGCGGCAGGGCGTTGTCGGCGTGGCCTGCGTCGAGGCGCGTGGCGACGCACGTCGTTCGCATCAGCGCGTTGTAGTAAGGCGACGCATCGGCGAGACGCTTGGCCGCCGCCGCATCAGGCGCAGCTTGCGCCACCGCTTTCATATCGGCGGAGTTTGGTCCCGCCTCAATCGCCGACATGCGCGTGAAATAAGCGCGCGTAACTTCATTCAGGTTCACCGGAAAATCAAACTTCGCCAAGCGATCCAGTCCGGCGACGAGACGGTAGATCGCATTGTCTTTGAGGGGCAGGGAACTATGTCCGCCTTTGTTTTTCACTTCGAGCAGAAAGCTCTGATACACCTTCTCGCTCGCCTGCACCGCGTTCAAGAGCCGCTGGCCTCCCTTCAATTGCCCGCGCCCGCCCTCGTTGATCCCGAACTCAGCATCGACGAGCGCGCGATGGTCCTTTAACAGAAACTCGACGCCGTTGAAATCGCCGCCCTCCTCGTCCGCTGTCAACGCGAGGATAATGTCGCGGTCGGGTTTGAAATTCTCCCGCTTGAAGCGGATCAAGTTCGCGACGAAGATCGCGGCCATCGCTTTGTCGTCAATCGTGCCGCGCCCGTACAAGTAGCCGTCCTGCTCGACGAGTTTGAAAGGATCAGTGGACCAGTCTTCACGCCGCGCCTCGACGACATCAATGTGCGCGAGCAAAAGCAGCGGCTTCTGCTGACCCGTGCCACGCAGACGCGCGACAAGGTTGCCCTTCTTCGCGTTGCCCGCCGGCACGACGACTTTCACATCCTCGGCGGGAAAACCGGCGGCGAGCAGACGTTTCGCCATCGCTTCCGCCGCCTGTGTCGTGCTGCCAACAGAATCAGTGGTATTGATCTCGATCAGCTCTTTGTAAATCTCGCGCAAGAATTGCTGATCGGGCGTCGGCTGCGCGGTCTGCGCGTGGATCAGCGCGGGCGGCAGCACGAGCAATGCGATGGCGAGAGGCCGAACAACTTTCAAGATGGTGTGATTAAGTAAGTGCATGTTGGAAATCCCTGCTATAAATGATCAGTTTCAACCTTTTGCCGGGAGCGCAGATAACAGCCTCGCGCTCCAAACAAAAAGGCTCATCCTTGCGGCACATCAATCGGATCGACATTGATCGCTCCTGAATTTTGGTCAGATGGAACAGAGTTTTCCATGAAGAAAAACGTGTAACACGAAGAACACGAAGAAGATACAGGGGAAACAGGCTCGATCTTTGATGTTGATGTTCCTTCGTGTCCTTCGTGTCAAAAATCTTCCGATGATGCGGATTGCAAAAATGATAACCCGGCCATTAAACCGCTTCCGACTTCGACGTGAAGTTAAATTCTTTCACCTTCAGCGCGGGCAAGAGCGACGCACCATCGCCCGTGCCGATCCGTTCGGGCTTGCCAATCGCGAGCAGATTGCCGGGCGCGAGCATTTGGAGAATACTCTGGTTGAAACGAAAATTGTTGGCCGGATGTTGAATCTTGCCGCTCTCGATCAGCCACACGCCGTCGCGTGTGAGACCAGTGAAAAGCGCAGTGCGCGGATCGACGGAGCGGATGTACCAGAAGTGGCTGACGAGCAGGCCGCGTTCGGTCGTCTTGATCATCTCTTCGAGACTCTGCGTCGGGCCGGCGCTCTCGATGATCAAATTGACCGGGCCGGGCGTCGGCTGCTTGCCCTTCTGCTCCGCCCAGAAACGCGAATAGACCAGTGTCTCAAGCACGCCATTCTTCACCATGTAAATCTTCTGCGCCGGAATGCCGGCTTGCGCTGACGAAGAGGCGGGCAATTGCGGATGCCATGGATCGCTATAGATGTGGAGTTGCTCCGCGAACAGTTTTTCGCCGATGCGGGTTTTGCCGCCGGGCGCGGAGAAACTGCTGCGGCCTTCCTCTGCGCTGCGCGCGTCGAAGCCGAGATTGAAGAGATCGCCGACGGCCTGCGGTTCAAGGATCACGGTATAGACGCCCGGATCGAGTTGGCGCGGCTGGCGTGAACCGAGCGATTTCTGAATCGACTCGCGGGCGATGCGGAGCGGATCGAATTGCGCTGCGTCGAAGTGATCGCGTTGGAAGTAACCTGATCCCGTGCCGTCCGGCGTGCGCGCGGTGACGGAGAGGCTGACGTTGCTTGCACGCTCAAAATTGAAATTGCCATTCTTCGTCGCGCTCGCGCTCGCTTCGCCGCGCGCTTGATGAAAGCCCGCGCCGACAACTTTGCTGCGTTCGCACAAAGCGATGATCTCGCCGATGGTTTTAGCGCGCCCGGCGGTCGGAATGTTCATCGTCGCTGCGACGAAACCGGCGGTCGGCTTGTAGGTTTGCGACTTCAATGACGGCAGATACTCGCGATCCACCGGCGAAACGCGCGCTAATGCTTCAGCCTGCTCGACGACGGCGCGCAGAGAAGCGTCGTCAATCTCGTTCGTCGAAGCCGCGCCGCGCTTCTTGTCGATCCAGACTGTCACGCCGACTTCGGTATCTTCGCGTCGCCCGCTCGTCGTCATCGCGTTCGCCGCGAAACGCAGATGCGAATACTCCTCGCTGCCGACACGGACGACGGCATCATCAGCCTTCACGTAACCGAGCAGCTTCTCGCAAATGCTGCGGGCTTCTTTCTCGTTGAATAGCACTTCATTCTCCTTTAGGAGTGGCGTCCTTGCTGGGAGCG
>JALZKK010000272.1 GCA_030859285.1 Acidobacteriota bacterium
CTGCCATTCAGCGAAAGCGCGCAAACGCCCTTCGTCGATCCCGCCGTCTGACCGAAACGGCGTCACTAACGCCGTCGCACACCCGCGCAGCCACTCAGTGTTCATCTCAACCTCCAAAAGCAGTGACGAGTGATGAGTGGCAAGTGACGAGCAGAAGCATGTCTTTATCTCGTCACTCGTCACTTGCCACTTGTCGCTTGCCACTCGTCACTGTTGTTAGCATTTCGTCGATCATTTCCGAAAATTCATAAACGCCACGTTTGTTAATGATCCATTCGGCAGCGAGGAGCGCGCCGGCGGCGAAGCCTTCGCGGGTGCGCGCCGTGTGCGTCAGCGTAATCTGATCGGCGGCGGAGTCGAAGCCGATGCGGTGCGTGCCGGGAATGTGGCCGGCGCGCGTGCTGGCGATGGGGATGTCGCGTGTAATTTGCGCGGCCAGCAGATCGCGCAGAACAAGCGCCGTCCCAGATGGCGCGTCGCGTTTGCGCGAGTGATGCGCTTCTTCGATGAAAGGCGCGTAGTCGTCGAAGCGCTGAAAGAGTTCGGCGGTGCGGGCGACGAGGCGATAGAAAATGTTGACGCCAATCGAGAAGTTCGCGCCATAGACGAGCGCGCCTTGATGCTCTTCGACAAGGCGGCGGACGCGCTCCCTCTGCTCGTTCCAGCCGGTCGTGCCTTCGACGAGCGGCACGCCCGCGCGGGCGCACGCCTCCGCATGATGCGGCACGGCGTCGGCCACCGAGAAATCAATCGCCGCGTCGTGTCCGCGTAACAATTCGACTAACTCGTTGATCTCACGCGCGACTTCACGCGAAGTCGAAACGAAATTGACCTCATGCCCTTCAGCCCGGGCCCGCACTTCGACGAGCCGGTTCATCACGCCATGTCCGAGGAGCGCTATTTTCATCAGTCAAAGCCCTTCATCGCACCGCCCGAATGGATTCACGAAATCACACGAAGAAACACGAATCGCAAGTCGCGCGAATTTTTCGTGTCAGTTCGTGTGATTCGTGGATCAATTCTTCAATCCCTCATCTCACGCAACTCGTTCCAATAAAGTGCGCGCGAGTTGCGCGTACAAATCGACCCCTTGCTCAAGCTCACGCTTCGGCACGTACTCGTCCGTCGTGTGCGCGACGAGGATCGAGCCGGGACCGAGCAGCAGCGGTTGTCCCCAATTCGTCAAATATGGAATGTCCGTCGTGAAACGCACGACGGACGATGCGAAATTTTCGACGGCGAGCATCCGCACCGGCTCGGCGACGGAAAGATACTCGACCTCGCCGCGCGCTGCGACCGCGCGTTCCAACATTTCTTTGACGGGCGCGGAATTTGTCACCAGACGTATTTGCAACTCGGCCTGCGCTGACGCCGGGATCACGTTCGGACGTGTGCCACCTGTGATCGTGCCGATGTTGCATGAGGTCTCGCCGAAAAAATCATCACGCGGCCAGCGGCAAGCGCGGACGTTCGCCAGCGCGTCGAGCAGTTTTTCAATCGCTGACTCGCCCGCCTCCGGGTAAGCGGAATGCGCGGCGCGGCCAGTCGTCTTGACGGCGGCGCGCAACGATCCCTTTGAACCGATAGCGAGAAAATTGTCGGTCGGCTCGCCGTTGATCAGATAGCGGCTCGACGCGGCCAGCCGATGTTGATTGGCGGCGCGCGCGCCGAGACTCCCTAACTCTTCATCGACCGTGAACAGCAAACCGATCTCATCCGTCCCCTCTGCGCGCAAGCGTTCAGCCGCCGCGATCTGCGCCGCGATGATCCCCTTCGCATCGCACGCGCCGCGCCCATAGATGTTTTCCCCATCCTCGCGCACAGCGATGTGCGGCGGCACGGTGTCCATGTGCGTCGAGAAAAAGACGGACGGCAATTGCGCGCCCAGTGTCGCGATCACATTCGCGCGCCCCTCCGCCACTTCCTGCAACTCGACTTCATAACCCAGCCCCTTGAGATAATCGGCGAGAAAACGCCCAACCGCGGCCTCCTCGCCAGAGACGGAAGGAATGTCGATGAGTTGGCGTGTAAGTTTGAATAAGTCCAAAGTCCAAAGTCCAAAGTCAAGACAGCAACTTGTCTTACGTTTTTTTCAAGATACGACGCGACACGAGGAAAGTCTAAGCGCGTTATGACTTTGGACTTTGGACTTTGGACTTTGGACTCATTTGTGCGACGAGTTCCGCCGTCGGGCATTCAAAGAAGGCTTCGTGCAGGCGCACGACGACTTCTGCGGCGTGTTCTTCCGCAACGACAAAGGTCAGGTTGGTGCTGGATGCGCCTTGCGAGATGAGCAGCACGTTGATGTCGCGGATCGTGTGGAAGGCGCGGGCTGCAATGCCCGGCGTGCTGCGTAAGCCCTCGCCGACGATGCTGATGATGGCCCGTGACGGTTCGACCCGCACTGCCCCGACCCGCTGCAAATCGCGCGCGACCGCATCGAGCGCGCTCGT
>JALZKK010000282.1 GCA_030859285.1 Acidobacteriota bacterium
GAATGCTGCGTCCTGTGACACATGAAGAATGGCTGAACGTGGAACTCGCGTCGAAAGGCGAGACGACGATCCATCGCCGCTGGCCTCGTGAGTTGGTTGAAATGTGGCTGGCCGAAGACGTCGTCCATACTGCTGATATGCGGCCAGCGCAAGAGCGACAACACATGCTCCTTTCGGAGCGCGCCCGGAGTTTCATGGCCGCTACCTTTATTACCCCTCTGTCTGCTATCTTTTCCCGCCGCCTTTCCTAGCGCGCTGCCGGCGCATCACTTCTGCTCAAATTTGAGCGCCGCCGAATTCATGCAATAGCGCAGACCCGTCGGCTGTGGGCCATCGTCAAAGACATGTCCGAGATGTGCGCCGCAACGATTGCACACGACTTCGACACGTCTCATCCCGTGGCTCGTGTCAACTTCCTCGCGCACGCTTTCTTGGGCCAGCGGCTCCCAATAGCTCGGCCAGCCCGTGCCGGAATCAAACTTGGCGTCGGAGCTGAATAGCGCATTGCCACACGCGGCGCACTCGTACACGCCCTGTTCATGGTGCTTGTTGTATTCGCCGGTGAAAGCTCTCTCCGTACCCTTCTGTCGCATCACGCGGTATTGTTCAGGAGTTAGCTCGCGCCGCCACTCCTCATCAGTCTTGATTACTCTGTCGCTCATCTGTGATCCTTTCCCTGTGCTTGAATTGTCGCTTGGGCAATAGCCGCTTCTCTGCTTCGACCATGAACTGTTTTTATGGGCCGGAGCCGGCTTTGATTTTCTGTAACAGATCGTAGGTTGCCTCCACGTCGCGCGCCGCGCGGTGGTTGCCGCCCGCCACGCCGAAGTAGGCGCAGGCGTCGTTGAGCGTGGGATTCCTTTTCGCTCCCGTCAATTTTTTGACCAACTGCATCGCGCAGCGCCAGCCGCGCTCCGGCGATGGCAGGCGGTAACGCGCGCACGTCGCCGCCAATGCGCGACGATCAAACGCGGCGTTGTAGGCCACAAGAATTTTGTTGTCGATCAGCGTGGCGATCTCCGGCCAGACTTGCGGCCAGTCGGGTGCAACAGCGAACTCCGCGCGCTCAAACCTCTGATGCTTCGAGGGACGCGGCAGCGGATTGAAGACAGGCTGGACCAGCGTCTGGAAAATGATATGGCCCGCGCAGTCGCCGAGCGCGATCTCGATGATCTCCGTGAGATGGCCGGAGCCGACCGTCTCGGTATCGAGCAAGAGCGCCTGCCGGTTGAATTCGTGGATTTCGAGCGCGGGCGTGTAAAGCTGCTGCTGAACGTAAAACATGGCCTTCGGCACGTAGCATAACATGTCCAAGCGATGACCCCCATCACGAATGCAGAATGCGGAGTGATGAATGAAAGGCAGCTTCGTCGTGATATTCATCACTCATCATTTCGCATCCATCATTTCCTCAAAGCGGAATGAAGATCAGTGCCAGCACGATCAAGTGAATGAAGAGGCCGACGATCACGCTCCGGCGAAAGGCGCGGCGGTTCAGCGTGGAGGATCGCCGCATGAGCGTGGCGGCGGCGAGCGGAAACCAGAGCGCGATGCTGGTGATGAGGCCGGGCGAGTAGGTCAACGTCCACATGCTGGCCGCGATGTGAAACGCGGCGTTCAGTAAGATCGCCACCGCATAACTGACTTCGATCCAACGGAATTTCGCCCGCCAACAAATCAGCATCACTCCCACTAACATCAACGCCCAGCCGACGCTGTTGTGCAAAAGAAATTGCTGCCGCGAGAGCGAGATGCCGGTCAAGGTTTCCCACCAACCGGGGAAACCGCCCCCCACAAATAATTCCTCGCCGACGTGCAGCAAGTACGTCAGAGGGTACAACCAGATCAGCGTGTGACAACGCGCCTGTGAGTCAGCCAAAACGTTCGTCCATATCTTTCGGCACAATTCGCCCGCCGCTCGGCCCGCGACATTTGTGAGTTGATGTTACGCTACGGGCAAGGAGGTTATCCGTCCGCAAAGATGCCCGCAAGACTCTGGCACATGAACGCCGATTGCGAGACTGAATTGGCCGCGCCCGCCAATCGCTATCGCCGCACGCTGGCGCAGGAGGGGACCAATCGCCGCCTCGCTCCGCATCTGCTCTGGCTCGCTCGTCCGGGCGATGCCCTGCTGCTCGAACAGCCGTGGCCCACCCGGCTCATTGCCGAAGCGGCACGGCGCGAAGTGAAGTTAATCACGGATGCCGCGCCGGGGGACCAATCACACAGATTGTTGACGCCGTGGGGTTGGACGGAGAGCGCGGCGCAAATCGGTGAACGTATCGGGGCGCGCGTCGAGCCTGTGCCAACCGAGACGATGCAGCGCGTCAACTCGAAACTGTGGAGTCACGCGCTGGAAATCGAACTCGGCGTCGCGCTGCCGGGAGCGGCGACGGCAACAACGATGGAAGAGCTGCGCGCAATCGTCGCGCGTGCCTGCCCGTGTGCCGACGACAAGTGGGTGATCAAAAGTCCGTTCGGCTTCGCGGCGCGCGAGCGCGTGCTGGGACGCGGCTCCCTCCTCGCCGGCACAACGGCAGAAGGCTGGATCAAACGGCGCTTTGCGCGCGGCGAGACTCTCATCTTTCAGCCATGGTTGGAGAAGCTGCGCGAGTACGGAGTGACGTTGATGATCGGGCCGGGTGGCGAGATCGACATCGAAGGGATCAGCGATCTCTTGACCAACGGCGCAGGCACAGGCATTGGTTATCTGCTGGGCCGCCCGCCTGCGCTGCAACGGATAAAACAATTACATGAGATCGCGCGCATTGTCGGCCAACGTTTGTTCGCGGAAGGCTACACTGGGCCGGCGGGAGTCGATGCCATCGAACATACCGGCGGGCTACACCTGCTCTTGGAAGTCAACGCGCGTTACACCATGGGCTTCGTCGCCATCGCCGTTGAGCGGGCCCTTAAACCACAACAGCCGATGATTTGGGAGATGACACAGGCCGAGCATTTACACTGGCCCAGCGAGGAACACAGTACACAGGGAGAACGATAAGCCGCAGATGGCTGCGGATGAACGCGAACCAGCCCCATGTTTTAATCCGCGCTCATCCATTGTTCATCCACATCTGTCTTTAACGCAAAAGCGGAACTGACGAGATTGGGACACGAGAGAAGAATTGATCCACGAAGACACACGAAACAGCACGAAACCAAGACCACGCATGTCGTGGGTGTGGCTGCGTGTCGTGCGCGTGGATCATGTTTTTCCGGCTGTCCCAATCCCGTCAGTTCCGCTTTAGATTCCTGTCGCGGAGCGGCTGCGCTCGCCGCCTGTCGTCGTGGTATCAGTCG
This sequence comes from Acidobacteriota bacterium, assembly GCA_030859285.1. GTDB lineage: Bacteria > Acidobacteriota > Blastocatellia > Pyrinomonadales > Pyrinomonadaceae > JACCRA01. Next base: position 3,304 of record JALZKK010000282.1, read on the forward strand.
TGTCGGTCGTATCGATGGCGGTAGTTGTCGTCGTGGATGCGGTATCGCTCGCTCCTGTCGTCGAGTAAGCCTGCCGGCTTACACGCAGATTGTTCTGCACGTTCGACACGCCCGAAATGTCTTCCAAGATGTCTTCGGCCAACCGCTTGGCCCGGCGGCTCTCAACCGTGCCGGATAAAGTCACTTCACTGTTGCTGACAGTGACGTCAATATCCGAAGCGTCGAGGCGCGGGTGTTCCGTCAAACGATCATTGATGTCCTCGCTGATGCGTTCGTCTGAACGGCGGTAGCCGCGCGGGCCGCGCCCGCGATAATTCTGTTCGCGCGCTTCGTCCTTGTGCCGGCGGCGTTCCGCCTCTTCATCGCCGAACCACGACATGACTTCATCGCTGGCGCGGTCCCACCAGCCGCGCTCGCCGCGTCCGCGATTCCCGTACTCGCGGTCTTGATAGTCATAATCAGAGCCACGTCCATAACGATTGGCGCTCGTGGAGCTACCGCCGTAAGAACCCCGTTGGCCGGAGCCGGAATAACGTGTGGAAGGCTCGCTGTGCTCGTACCGCCCGCGATCATAATCGTTCTCGTAGCTTCCGACAGCGCCTCTGCCGACCGTACCGCGATACATCTCCGCCGTGCCGTAGTCCGTCCCGTAATTCCGATTGGAATAATTCTCGCGGTCGTAGCGGTCGTCATCGCGCGCGCTGTAATCGCGGCTTGAATAGCCGCTCTGCCGGTCGTAGTCGCCGCGACGACTCGTGTCGTAATCCCCGTAATTCCGCAGCGCGCCGCTTCGTGAGAATTGGCGCGAAGGTTCGCTGTATGAGTCGCGGTAGCCTCTCTCCGCGAGCCGCCCGGAGCGATCTTCGTCCCGCTCGTCGTAGCGATCATCATCCCGATCATAGTAACTTCTTGACATCTCTACTCCTCCTTACTTGGTTGTTAGCCGGCACACGTCCGCCAGTCCGAGGGACCCGCCGTTGGATTATTTTCAGACAAGCGTGATCGCGTCCTCTGTGGACTGAAAAGACGCGCGCCCTCGTGTTGTGCTATACCAACCGGCGTGCCGGAAATAACTGAAAACTCCGCGCACTCTTCGGCGACCCGCGCCGGTCAGCGAAACGTCTGCAAAAGCCATTATGAAAGGCTTCGAGACGTACCCGTTCACTACATTTTTCTTTGTAGAGGAATAGAAAAAGCAATTCGCAGGCCGCACGCCGCCAGCCTGTCGGAACTTGCAGAAACACAACCGTCAGAGGAGCGTGTTCACACCTCGCAAGGAACGTGCCGTCAAAGACACACTCGCTCACACTCATGTTTCTGCTTCACACTTGAGGGCGACAGACAAGCGCTTGCCAAAATCGGTCGCCCGCCACTCTTGCCAGCGTGCGAGCGCGTTGGCGTAATGCCGGGCGCGGTCTTTGGCGAAACGGGCGAGCAGCCAGACCAGCGCCTCTTGCGTGAGAGCCGGTGAAGCCGTTGATGTCTTGCCGCCGTGCGCCTCGTTACGCGCCTGCAACCGCGCGCCGAGAGCCGCGATCCACTCGTCAAGGTCGTGCAGTTCGCCGAGGGACTTTTGCAGCTTCTCTACTTCTTTGGAGAACTCTTCGAGATGGTCGCCCCAGCACGGCGTAAAAAGCTCGATGGCATAGCGCAGGCGTTTGGCCGCGATTCTCATGCGATGCAGTTCCTTGACGGCGCGCGGGCGATAAAGACTCGTACTCAACTCTTCGAGTTCGACGAAACGCCCAAGAATGATCGCGCGCCCGGCTTGTTGAAAACTCAGCGCCGCCGGTGGCTGATCATGTCCCGTTTCACTCGCGTCTGCATCGTGCCACGCCGCACGCTCAATGCTTGCGCTGAGTTTCATCGAGAGCTTTGCGACGGCGGCTTCGTCGAGCGCCTCTCGCAATTCGGCGCGGGACTGTTCTCTTCTCCGGCGACGTTCGTCGAGCAAACAATTGATGCCTTCAGCAATCCGTCCATCAACTTCGCTCACCAACTCTGCTAACCTTTCAATAGCGACATCCTCATCGCGCACTGCGCCGAGAGCATCGGCGGCTCTTTTCAATCTCTTCTGCGGGACGCGGCGGGTGAGGTACGGTTTGAAGTCACTGAACGCACTCCGCAGGCGGCGCGAGGCGACGCGCATACTGTGGACGCCTTCGATGTTTGTGAAGTCGAGCGCGGCTGCGCGGCACGCACACATTTCCGCAAGGCGCGTCTGCAAAACGAGCCGCATTCCTTCGCGCGCGCCCGCGCGGCAATCCAAGTTTTCCACGGGCCATGCCTTCGCCATCTTCCTCTCAATTTCTCCGCGCAGATTGCCGCCGGCTGAAGATCAAGCGGCAGCCAAACACTTCCTCGAACGGCTCGGACTTGCGCTCGGCGGCCCACAATTCTTGCTCGCACTTCTGATGGCCGGCATTCAACAGTTGAATGTGAAAAGACTGCTGCTCGGTCGCGCATTTAATATCGCGGACGCGGCTCTCGTGGCGGCGGTCGAGCGCATCGGCGACGCGCAGGATCGCGCTCAACTTCTGCACCAACTCGCGGTCGCGCGGGTGCAGCGCCATGAAATCAGGATGACGATCTTTCGGCGTTGCGCCGCGATGATAACGCGCGATGTTGGCGATCACGAGACGCTCGCTTTCGGAAAAGCCGGTCAATTCCGAATGCTTGATCAAGTAGAGCGCGTGCCTGTGGTGCGACTCGTGCGCGATGTGATAGCCCACGTCATGCAGGAGCGCGGCGGCGGCGAGAAGCGTCCGGTGCTGGCGCGTGAAACCATACGCGGGCGCGAGCGCGTCAAAAATTTTCTCGGCGAATTTGGCGACGATCTGCGCGTGTTCTTCCTCGTAGCCGAAACGCCGCCCGACCGCGTGGACGCCGCGCAGTTTTTGATCCACGATGTCCGGCACCGGCGGACGCGCTTCGTCTTCGATCTCGCGTAAGCGTTCGATGATCATGCCCTCGCGCAGCGCGTAATCACACGAGCGCAGCGTGTCGATCTTGAGCGCGCGCATCACACCTTCAAGAATCTGCCCGCCCGCGACGATGATCTCGGAGCGCTGCGCGCTGATGCCCGGCAGAGCGCGCCGTTCTTCCAGCGACAGCGCAGCCACACGCTCATTAAATTTCTTCAACTTTTGGATCGTGATCTCGGCTCCGGCAGGACGCGCCGCGCCGTTGGTCCCTTGCTTGGTCTCCTTCGTCTCGCCGTTCTCGACGTGTGATTGCAAGCTCTCGCCGACGGCAATGATCGTCCCGGAAGTGCCGGTCGCATATTGCCAAGTGTGGCCGCGCAGTTCGCGGCGCGGACGCTCCAGCGCGGCGTGGATTTCGTCCTGCAACGCGCGGAGTTCCTTCGGCTTGATAGGATCAGAAGTGATGAATTGTTCAGTGAGTCCAACCGCACCGAGTTTGACGGAAAAGAGCGCGACGGGCGCGGCGTCATTCATCACGGAAATTTCCGTCGAACCGCCGCCGATGTCGATATTGACGAGCGCCGAGCCGCGCGGCGCGCACCCCATCGCGGCGGCCACTCCGATCAAACGCGCTTCTTCCACGCCCGACAACACTTCGACAGAGACGCCCGTCCGTTGCTCAATCTCTTCGATGAACTCCTGCGCGTTGTTCGCTTCTCTGACGGAAGCCGTCGCAATGGCAACGATATGTTCTGCTCCGCGCGCTTCCGCCATCGAGCGATAGCGTTTAATGCAATCCACTGCACGATTGATCGCCGCTGCCGAGAGAAAGCCCTCGCGCAAGGTTTCATGGCCGAGCCTGACCGTCTCTTTCTCACGCGCCAGTACGGCGAACGAGTCGCTGGCCGCTGCGTCAACCACGACGAGCTTGATCGAATTGGACCCGATGTCGATAGCCGCTAGCTTCATTAAACTACACCACGCAAGTTCGACGGGATTGTAGGGGCAGGGCTGGTCCCTGCCCGTCGCGCGAATGCGCGTTGCTCAAGAGACGGTGATGTTCAAGATTGAGCATCTCTTTGGCGAACTGTCGTTCGCTTGCGGGCCGCGGACTTGCCCTGCCCCTACAATTGTAACTTCACGCCCGCGCCTTCCGCGCCACCTTTCCGTCGATCACACGTGCGACGCTGCGCCGCAACTCGGCAGCGACTTTCCGAATTGTTTGCGAAGAGTCAATCACACGAAAGCCGTACTCGCCGCTCATCCGGTCGAACTCTTTGAGCATCCGCGTCTGGTACTTGACGAAACTACTGTAAAAATCTTCGCCGAGATACATGTCCATGCCCGACTCCCAGAAATCAAA
>JALZKK010000289.1 GCA_030859285.1 Acidobacteriota bacterium
CCCGCCAGCATGGCCGCCGCTTCGGTCGGATCGTCTGCCGCGTCGGTCGCCGCAGTGTGCGTTTCGGGGAACGTGGATTCTTTCGTGTTTAGGGCGGCGTCGAGCTGCCGGTAAGTGACAATGGGAAATTTGCTGCTCATGTATGATCCTCCGGGTGCAGAATGATGTCGAAGGCGGCGCGAGGCGAGGTGGCGCGCTTGCGAGGCAGTGCGGACAGCCCCAGCGCAGTGTCAACCAGCGAAACGCGGTGACGATATGAGCGTCGCCCTGAAATGTCAACATTTATTATGAAGCGTGCGCGCAATGCTCTCTGTGGTTCTCCGTGCCATCTCTGTGTCTCTGTAGTGAATCACGTCCTCATTCACCGCCGCAGACACAGAGGACTCACAAAGACAACTTCGAGATGAGCTTTAGTCGAGCCGTGAAGGATGACCGGAATTGATAGTCAAACGCTCGCGCATTCGTTGTTGCCATTGGCTGTGCGGCGTGTCTCCCGCCGCGAGTTGCGTCGAAGTTCCTTCGAGCGATTCGCCGCCGGCCTGCCGCATCTTGAGGTAGAGCAACGCGGTCGTGATCGACAACAGCGGGGTGAAGATGAGGCTGAAAAACACATTCACGAGGCTGAACATCTCCGCGTTGACGCCCAGTTCGGCTTTCTTCCCCAGCGCGACGAGGCCGCCGACAAGCGCGCTGATGATGAAAGGCAGAGATACGTGAATGATGACGACGGCCCAGACTGTCCGTCGGGCGCGGCTCGTCAACTCGTTCGAGCGTCGCATTGCGGCGCGGTTCTTCAAGCCTTCCATCAACACCACCGGCGCATAGAGTGAGTAGCGGACGAGAATGTACAAGCCGGGAATGAACAAGAGGATGAAGCCGAGCATGAACAGAATGGTGACGATCAATCCGGTCGTGAAAAACGGCCACCATCTTTTTCTCAGCACGGCGAGAGCGGCGCGTAAATTGACGGGACGGAGCGGCGCAACGAACCATTGTGTGACGAGTAACGCCGACATGCCGGAGATAATCGAGGGCGCGAGGAAGTTGGTGATCATCGAGAGCAACGCGAGGACGACGATGAACGTGATCGCAAACGGCTTTGGCAGAATGCCTCTCCCGTTCAAGCTGCTGAAGACGAGTTGGAGAATGGTGACGACGAACACCGGCAAGTAAGCCAATACCGAGATGCGGAAGAAAGTGGGAAAGCGTTCGCTGTAGAGCGCGAAGGCGCGTTGCAGTAGCTTGCCCGTTCCTTCCGCATAAGCTCTGAGCGCGCTGGCGAATCCGGCGGCGCGTGCGGGGCGGTCGTTTGGATTCTTCGCCAGCGCTGACTGAATCAGACGATCCACGCGCGGCGGCAGTTGACGATTCCGCTCGCGCACAGAAGGCGGCGCAGCCTCTCCGTGCTGCCGCATCACTTCGAGCAACTCGCCCTTGAAAGGCGTCTCGCCCGCGAGCATTTGGTACGCGATCACACCGAGACTGTAGATGTCCGAGCGCGCATCGAGTTGTTCGCCCCGGCACTGTTCCGGCGACATGTACAGCGGCGTCCCCATAATCGCGCCAACGCGCGTCAGGCCGCTGGCCGGCGCGGTCTGTTGTGCCTCTGGTCGCGGCGCGGTCGTGGGACCAAGCATCTCCGCGCGATCAACGTCGGCGGCGGAACTGAACAACCGTGTGCCGGCCTCCGCGTCTATTGCATCGGAGGCTTCGACGGTGTTCGCGCCCGCATCAAAGAGCCGCGTTGACAACTCGTCGTCGAGCGTGCGCTGCGGCTGCAAAAGCGTCGCGGCTTCTTGTGTCGCCGGGTCAAGCGGCTGTGCGGCGGGTGATGAAATTGAGTGCGCGTTGCCGGTCGAGGATGACGCGGCCTGCTGTGTCTGCGCGTGAGGAATTGAAGCGGACAGCGCTGCCCGCTCCGTCAACAATTCGGCGTCCGCGCCCGTTGTCGCGTCGGCGAGTTTTGCGATCCCGAAGTCGAGGACTTTGACACGGTAGCCGCCGAGTCGATTTGGCTCCAACCAGATGTTGTCCGGCTTCAAGTCTCGATGCACGATGCCCTGCCGGTGCGCCTCATCCACCGCCGAACAAACCTGTTCGAGAATATCCACTACCCAATCGAGCGGCAGACGCGACTCTTCGGCTAACACCTCGCCCAACGTGCAACCATCCAAGTATTCCATCACGAGATACGCGATGCGATCCTCTCCCGCCGCCGCGAACCCGAAATCGGTCACGTCCACCACATTCGGATGGCGCAACCGCCCGGCGGCCCGCGCCTCGCGCTTGAAGCGCGCGACCAACTCTTCATTCCGCATCAACTGTGGCGTGATAACCTTCAACGCGACGGGCCGCTCCGTGCCAAGATGCGTCGCGAGAAACACCGCACCCATCCCGCCCTGTCCGAGCAGACGCTCCAACCGGTATTTCTCATCCAACACCTCGCCAATAAACCGCTCTAGCCCGTACATCCCAACCCATACCCCTTCGACATCATAATGCGAACGCCGACCACGCGGACAGTAACCCGATCCGCCCGAAGTTTCAACCGTTTCCCTCGCTTCGTTTCAATCCACGCCTCGCTTCATCAACGAAGCGAACCGCAGTTAGCTTAAGCCGTCTGCTGCCCTGCTTTTAAGGCGGCGGCGACGCGAACCGTGTCGCGTGGATGGCAGTTCGGTTGAGAGCTGATCGCAGCATAGGTCAAGTTCTTTGTCGAGTAACAGAAGAGTTGTCCGTTCATAGCAGGCTATGAAAAGAGCGTGGGTGTTTAGGACCAATAGCCATCAGACATCTGTCATCTCGAAGTCACTATGAATGTTGTCGGAATATCGACATCCGCTGTCAACATCTTGACGAAAATTACCTGCTCGACCGTTGCCATCTGCTCGTAAAGCAACGAGGCACAAGGCTCGTTCAGCGGTTAGCGCAGCACAGCTGCGCTGGCGGAACAGATGGGACATGAGGCGCGCTCACCGGGGCGATCAAGCCGATATTTGACTGCCCGCTCCGAGAAAAGAGTGCGTCGCATGACTCGGTAGCAATCCTCCCCCGACCGGGCTGCGGCTGCGCTAGCATAACCCGTCCTTCCTTCCGCAAACTCACGGAACGCTGTTTGCCAAGCGTCGTTAAGCGATCTTCCCATGGAGAGATCGCGCCGCACGCCGGCCAGCCTCGATCAGCGCCGACAGTTCTCTTTCATGCCAACACTCTCGACTGTCGCAACTTAACTACTAATCCAATTTTTCCGACCATACTCAAGCATATGTCACTGCATACACGCTCAACTGCGGCTCACAACGCTGCCCAGCCGCCGCTCTTCGCCGACCGTGACCGGGACATCGAGTCACATTTGCCTCAAGTGAAGTTCATCGCTGATCGTTTGGCGGCGAAGCTCCCTCCTTCAGTGGATCGCGATGATCTAATCGGGGCCGGCGTGATCGGTTTGCTGGACGCCGTCGATAAATTCGATCCGGCGCGCGGCGTCCTCTTCAAGACTTATGCCGAGATGCGCGTGCGCGGCGCGATGCTCGACTCATTGCGTGAGTTGGACTGGGCACCCCGCTCGATGCGCCGGCGCGCGCGCGAAGTCGAAGACGCTTATCACAAGATTGAGCAGGAGCGAGGTCGCCCTGCTGAAGAGCAGGAAGTAGCTGCCGAACTGGGTCTCTCGCTCCCGGAATTGCAGCTGCTGTTGGGTGAACTGCGCGGGCTGTCGGTGACATCGCTCGACAGCGACGAAAACGAAGACGGCCACTTCAATTTCCGCCAAGCGCCGGATGATCTCGCGCGCACTCCGCTCGCGCTCTACGAGCAAGCCGAGACGCAACAGACTTTGGCCGCCGCCATCGATCTGCTCCCGAAGAAAGAACGCCAAATGATCGCGCTCTACTACGTTGAAGAGTTGACGATGAAAGAGATCGGGCTAATCTTGGGCGTCACCGAATCACGCATCTCGCAGCTTCGCACGCAAGCTATCATCCGCCTGCGCGCCGCGCTGGCCGCGCGTCTTCGCCCGCTCGCGCTCAATTAACGACTCAAGGCAACTCCTTCCCTGTGCCGTGTCGGGAAATATACGCCCTGTCAATTAGCCGAACTTTTCGCTAATGGTTCCGCGCTCGCCCGCCGATAAGCGGGTTGTATCCGGCAGGCACATTTCTTCAACACGTCGGACGACAAGGAGCGCTATGAACTCGATCAACTTCAATCCACATGCGGGCATGGCCCAACGCGCGCGCATCAACCGGCTGGTTTCCATCGTCAAAGCGTTGCCAAACGTCAGGCCAGACAAAGTAGCGGCGCTCCGCGCGCAACTTCAGGCCAGCCAGTATCGGCCTGCGGCGACGGAGATCGCTGATGCAATCATTAAAGCGGAGAAGTGAGAGCAAGGATGAAGGCGGAAGGATGAAGTGAAAGCAGATGAACGTATCTTCGTCCTGCCTTCGGCCTTCATCCTTCCACCTTGCCTATCTGCTCTCTCTGTTGAGCCGCTACATAACTGTTTTACGCCTGCTCTTGTGTAGTTTGTTCTCGCGCTTTGCCCTGCTCTGCCAGCGTCGGCTCGCCGAGGACGACGCGTACCGTGTGGTTGGCTCCGTCATCGCGGAGCGGGATGTCAATCGTCGCTTGCCGCTCGCCGTCGAGTTCGATGAGGGCGACGCCGCGATTTAGTCCGTGCGGATTCTCTACCTTGATGTGATAGCGCGCCGAGCGGTGGCGGTAATTTATTTCGTACTCGCGCCAACTGCGCGGGATGCACGGCTCGACGCGCAAAGTTTCATCGCGCAGCTGGAAGCCGAGAATAAATTCCAATCCGGTGCGATACATCCAGCCCGCCGAGCCGGTGTACCAAGTCCACCCACCGCGCCCCGTGTGCGGCCAGACGGCATAGACATCCGCCGCCGCGACGTAAGGCTCGACCTTGTATTTGTGCAGCCCGGCACGCGATAAGGCGTGGTTGATCGGATTGAGGAGCGCGAACAACTCGCCCGCGCGATCACCGTCGCCCAAGACGGCATAGGCGATGACCATCCACAAAGCTCCGTGCGTATATTGCCCGCCGTTCTCGCGTACGCCCGGCACGTAGCTTTTGATGTAGCCGGGATCGAGCGCGCTCTTGTCGAAGGGGGGCGTGAACAGAATGATCAAGCCGTCGCCGCGCCGGATCAGATATTCTTCGACGGAAGCCATCGCACGGGCGGCGCGGTGCGGGTCGGCTGCGCCGGAGATCACGCCCCAGCTTTGCACGATAGAGTCAATGCGGCACTCGTCGTTTTGGGCGGAGCCGAGCGGCGTGCCGTCGTCGAAATAAGCGCGGCGATACCAATCACCATCCCAAGCGTTTTCTTCCAGCGCTTTTTTCAGTTGCGCCATGTGCGCGCGATATTTTTTGGCGCGTTGCAAGTCGCCGCGCGCCTCGCAGATGGGCGCGAACCATTCGAGCGTGTTGTAGAGAAACCAACCGACCCAGACGCTTTCGCCCTTGCCTTCATGCCCGACACGGTTCATGCCGTCGTTCCAATCGCCCGATCCCATGAGCGGGAGACCGTGCGCGCCCACTTCGAGGCTGCGGTCGAGTGTCCGCAGACAATGTTCGTAGATGCTGGCCGATTCCTGTGAAATCGTCGGCTGCATGTAAGACTCGTCCTGTCCCGGCTCAAGGGGCGGCGCTTCGATGAAGGGGACCACTTCATCGAGAATTGCAGCATCGCCGGTCTTGTGGAGATAAAAGCTCGTGACGTAAGGCAGCCACAGCAAGTCGTCTGAAAAGCGTGTGCGGACGCCCCGGCCCGTCGGCGGATGCCACCAGTGCTGCACGTCGCCTTCCTTGAATTGGTGTGCGGCGGCGCGCGTGATTTGCTCGCGCGCGATCTGTGGCCGCGAATAGACCAACGCCATCACGTCTTGCAATTGATCGCGGAAACCGTACGCGCCGCCCGATTGATAAAACGCGGAGCGCGCCCACATGCGGCACGCGAGCGTTTGATAGAGCAGCCAACGATTGAGGATCGTGTCCATCGACGTATCGGGCGTGCGGACTTGGACAGTCTCCAGAATATCATCCCAACGCGCCAGCACGCGCTCGAACGATTGCTCAAACACCTGCGGCTGGTCGAAGCGGGCGACGACCGCGCGTGCTTCTTCAACGCTCTCGCCTTCGCCGAGCAGGAAGACCACTTCGCATGTTTCGCCCGGCGCAATATCGATGATGGTTTGGATGGCCGCGCACGGATCGAGACCCGCGCCGGCGCGTCCCGCCAAATATGCGCGCCGGAGCGCCGACGGGCTGGCGGGCGAGCCGTTGCGCCCCAAAAACTCTTTGCGGTCGCAAGTGATGGTGAACTTCTGTGCGCTCGTCGCGACAAAAGCGACGCGATCAGCGAACTCATTGTTGTAGGGATTGCGCGCGAGAATCGCTCCGCTCTGTTCGTCAAGCTCCGTTATGATGTAGGGCGCGGACGTGCCGCGACCGAAACCGAGGACGAGTTCGTTATAACTCGTCACAGAGATGCGTCGCCGCCGGTCCGTCCGATTGCTCAAGCGCAAGACGGAAATTTTCACCGGCGTATCGACGGGAACGAACATCAGTAGCTCTTGCGCGATGCCGTGGCTCGTATGCTCGAAGACGGTATAGCCCTGCCCGTGCCGGATGACGTAAGGCTCGGTCTCGCGGATCGGCAGTGGCGTCGGCGTCCAAACATTGCCGCTTTCTTCATCTCGCAGGTAGATAATTTCTCCGGGAGGATCGCTCACGGCGTCGTTCGACCAAGGCGTGAGGCGATTCTCGCGGCTGTTGACAGACCAAGTGAAGCCCCCGCCCCCCTCCGTCACCAGAAATCCGAAATCGTGTTCATTGGCGATGACGTTGGTCCACGGCGCGGGCGTCCATTGTCCTTCGCCGAGAACCGTCACGTATTCACGCCCGCCGTGAGCGAAGCCGCCGAGGCCATTGAAGAAATTCAGTTCCGGCATCGGCAAAGCGGGCGCGGGGTAGGCGCGCGCGAGGGCGCGCGGGATGAAGTCCGGCGGCAATTCTTCCTCGACGGGCCGGCGCACGAGTTGTTCTTCGAGCGTGCCGCGTTCGGTGACGAAGACGGCGCGCGCGACCGCGTGCAGCAGAATGCGGTCGGCGTCAGGCATCAGGTCTGCGCGGCGCAGGAAGACGCCGCCCGTCTTGTCCTGCAAAAATTGTGAGCCGCTCGTGCGGACAAGAGCTTGCAACTCGTTTTGTAGTTCCTGCGCGTAGCCCATCGGGTGATCGATCAAGATCACGAGGTCAAACTGCAATCCTTTCAAGCGCAGGTACTCGTGGCCGCGCAATGCTTGCCGCGCTGTATCCAAGTGTTCCGCGCGGCTGATGCGGACGAGGACTATCGGCAGATCGCCGCCGATGCCGTAAGGCCAGAGGGCGGCTTGCGCTTTTGTGTTCATCGCCAGCACGTGAGGGCGCGGTCGTAAACTAGGGTCGGAATAGAGTAGTCGTCCGGCGAGACGTTGGAAGAGATGCGCTTCTTCCACCGTGACGTTGAGATGGCGCGTCTGGACTTGCGAGCGCGTCCATGCCAACTGCTCTTCACGCTCGAAGATGGCATGATCGTGATACGTGTCGGCGAGCCGCAGCGCTTCTTCGCGCGTGCGCGCGAGGGCGGTGGCGAAGATGACGCGCGCCGTCTCGCCGGGCTGCAAACGCACGCGCTGGCGCAAGCTGAAGATGGGATCGAGAACTGTCCCCGTCGTGTTCGAGAGCGGGCGCTCCTCCGTCACGGCGACGGGACTGGCCGGAGTGTGTCCGCGCCCGATGAAGCGGCTGCGATCCGTTTCATATTGCACCGTGCCGACAGTCTCGCCCTCTGTCGTCACGACATGCACGCCCCAGACGGGTTCATCCGTGCTGGCGCGCGGACGGCGGCGCGCGAGCAGAGCGTTATCGGCGTGGATGAATTCCGTCTCGACGAACAAGTTGCTGAAGGCCGGGTGCGCGGCGTCCGCCGCTTGCGGCGTGAGGACTACTTCGGCGTAGCTCGTAACTTCAATATCGCGCACGCGCGCCGATTGATTCGTCAGCGAGATGCGGCGCACCTCGACGTTGTCTTCTGCAGAGACGATGATTTCCGTGTGCGTCACGATGCCGGCATCGCTCCGCACGATTTCCACTTTGTACTCGGAGAACGTGACTTCGTAGGAACGCGGGCGACGCAAAGTCGGTTGATAACCGGCAGACCAGATCGTGCCACTCCGCACATCGCGCAGATAGTAGAACGAGCCAAAGTGATCGCGCGTCGCATCCTCGCGCCAGCGCGTGACGGCGAGATCGGCGCAGCGAGAATAACCCGCGCCTGAGGTGGTGATCATTGCCGAATAAGCGCCGTTCGAGAGGATTTGCGTGCGTGGGGTCGGCAAGTCCGCCGTGTCGAATGTCCGTATGATCGGGCCGACGGGCGTGCGGACGATGCGCCCCAACAAAACTTCTTCGGCGCGCGGGCGCGTCAACGGCGCGTCGCGCGGGATGCGCTCCTGCAAGATCAACTCGGTCGCTTGCACGAGCGGCTCGGAGTGGAACCGCCTTTGCATGATGTTGGCGTTGAGCAGGTTATCAAGCGCGACGAGGCTCATGCCTTGATGGTGCGTCATGAAAGCGCGGACGAGGACACGTTTTTGATTCTGCGGCAGACGCTCGCGCGTGTAATCAATCGCTTCGTAAAAGCCGTAACGCGCGAGCGCGCCTTCCCGCGTCAGGCGGCGGAGATTTTCGAGCGCGTGGCGCGGCTCGACCATTGCCGCCAGCATCGTCGCGTAAGGTGCCACAACGAGGTCTTCCGAGAGACCGCGCTTGAGGCCGAGTCCGGGGACGCCGAAGGGGCCATACTGATAATTGAGATGCAGATCGCGCGCGTTGTAGGCCGACTCGCTCACGCCCCACGGCACGCCCCGCTCTGCGCCGTACTCGATCTGCCGCGCGACGATGGTTCCGCCTGTCTGATTCAGCAGGGTTTCATCGTAGCTCCGCATGACGAGAAGCGGCATCAAGTATTCAAACATCGTCGCCGTCCAAGAGATCAGCGCGCGGTCGCCGTTGACACTTGTCAATTGCCGTCCCAGACGGAACCAATGCTCTTGCGGCGCATCGCCTTTTGCGATAGCGACAAAGCTGGCCTGCCGCGCCTCCGATGCCAGCAGATCGTAATACGATTCATCGGGACGGCCCAGCGTCATGTTGTAGCCGATGTAGAAGAGCTTCCGTTCGTGGTCGAGGAGGAAGGTGAAATCTATCGCCTCGAATAATTCTTCACAGCGCCGCGCCAGACGGCTAAAGCGCGGCAGCAGGGCGTTGACGGCGAGCGCCGCATCTTCTACCGCCGTGCTTAACTTCGCGAGATCATCAAGGGCCACCGTCCGCCGCTCCGCAGCCCCCAACTCTGGTCCACCCTCGCCCGCGAGGGCAGCGAGTTGGGTGAGTACCGTGTCGTAGGTTTCGGACATTTGCGAAAGGCTACTCACACGGTCGAGCGTGCGCGCGATCTCGGACCACGACGCGGCGGCCTCTGTGGAAGAGAGGTCGTCGATTGTTCTTTGATGAATGTCGAGCAAGGAAATTGGCCGAGTGAGAGTTCGCAAATCGCGCCGGCACTCCGCCACTTGTCGAAGTAAGGCGTTGGCCCAGAAGCGTGCATCCGCGAGATCAGCCGCGCCCTGCTCTTGCGCGAGGGCGTACAACATGTCGTCCACGATCAACGCATGTCGATGGAACGAGTCGAAGAGTGTCGCCCACCCGCTCAGAGTTTCCGGCAGCTCGCAGCCCACGATTTCAGCGCACGCCGCGACCTCTTGCCGCAAATTCTTGGCGGTGACGACTTCACTGCGCTGGCGTGCGCCGCCCACCTGTTCTACTTCGTGACTCAACATCGCGCTGGTATCCGCCAGCCCCGCCAGCGTGTGCGCGCCAAAGAGCGGAACATCAGGCATCTCGACGCACGCTCCCTTGAGCGCGAGCAGATGCCCGGCGAGATTGCCGCTATCGACGGTCGAGATGTACTGCGGCATGAGCGGCTCAAGCGTGCGCGTGTCGTACCAGTTGAAGAGATGGCCGCGAAACTTCGGGAGCTTGTCGATGGTGGCGAAAGTAAGTTCGAGACGTTCGACGAGTTCAATCGTCCCCACGTAGCCGAAGTCGTGCGCGGCGACGGTCGAGAGCAGCAGCAACCCCGTGTTCGTCGGCGAAGTACGGTGCGCGACGACCGGCAGCGGGTCTTCCTGAAAGTTGTCGGGCGGAAGCCAGTTGTCTTCGGCGCTGACGAACTCCTCGAAGAAGCGCCACGTGCGGCGCGCGACGAGCCGCGCTTCCTGCTGCTGCATGTCGTCAAGCTGTTGCCGTTCGACGACGAGGCGACGGCTTGCCCAGTGCATGACGAGCGGCGAGAGCGCCCACGCCAGCAGAAAAGGCGCAGCGACGACGAGCGCCTCCGGGCGCGTGAACACGACAAGGAGACCAACGACAAGTGCGATCAAGACGGCGGGCCACATGAAGCGCAGCATGGCGGCGAGGCTGTGCGCGCTTCCCTGCTCGGCCTGCGCCGCTGCGATCCATTCGAGCAGGCGGCGATGAGAGATGAGCTTGCGGTAGAGAGAGCGCGCGATGGCGTCAGTCTTCAGATAAGCCTGATGCGCGATGCCGGTGATGGCGAACAAGACTTGCGCCGTGTTGGCGCTCGCCTCACTCCATATCTCTCGGAAGTGGCTCGTCCAACGGACGCCGCGCGGGTGCGTCAGCATGTTCGTGGTCAGATGTGCATAGACGGGAAACGCCAGTGTGATGATGGCAAAGAGCGTCCACCACAGAGGCGATCCCGGCATGAACGTCCAGACAGCGACGAGCCACACAAGGATGCCCGGCGCGAGCAGACTGCGCCGGAGGTTGTCGAAAATTTTCCAGCGCGCGATGAGCGGCAAAGAATTGCGGAGTTGTCTCCCGTCGTCTCCGGGTACGCGCGAGAAGAGCCACGGCGCGATCTGCCAATCACCCCGCACCCAACGGTGCTGGCGCTTGGCGTCGGCTTCGTAGTGCGCGGGGAAGTCCTCCAGTAACTCGATGTCAGTGACGAGCGCGCAACGCGCGTGGAGTCCCTCGAAGAGATCGTGGCTGAGGATCGAGTTTTCCGGCACGCGCCCGGCGAGTGATCTCTTGAAGGCGTCCACGTTGTAAATCCCTTTGCCCGTGAAAATGCCTTCACCGAAGAGGTCTTGATAGACATCCGAAGCGGCGGTCGAGTAAGGGTCAATGCCCACCGAGCCGGAGAAGATGCGCGCGTAGCGTGAGCGCGAAGAGCTTTCGAGGCTGACGCCGGTGCGCGGCTGGAAGACGCCGTAGCCGCGTACCACGCGCCCGGCTTCCGCGCTGTATTGCGGACGATTGAGCGGGTGCAAGGCGACACCGACCAGCCGTCGTGCTGCATCGCGCGGCAATTGCGTGTCCGTGTCGAGCGTGATGACATAGCGGACTTGCGAGAGCAACGCGGGATCGGCAGTGGCGACGACGAAGCCCGTGTCGCGCGCGCCGCCGAGCATTCGGTTAAACTCTTCGAGCTTGCCGCGCTTGCGCTCCCAACCCATCCAGCGCCCTTCGCCCTCGTTCCACAATCGGCGGCGCTGGAACAGATGAAAGCGCACGCCGCTCTCGCCATCGCTGTAGCGCGCGTTTAATTTTTCGATGCCGTCGAGCGCCGCTTCCAAAAGGCCCGCGTCCTCCGGCAGCTCCTCTGCAAGCGCATCGGCGTAATCTCCGAGCAGCGCGAAGTAAAGTTGCTCGTCCTGATTGGCGAGAAAGTGGACTTCCAATTTTTCCAGCAACTCTCTGACACCTGCTTCACTCGTCAAGAGAGTCGGCACAACGACGAACGTCGTGGCTTCTGCCGGAATGCCGCGCGCTGCGTCGAGCTTTGGTAGCGGGCGCGGTTTGAAAAGATGTGTGATGTCCCAGTTGAGAATGGCTAACGCCAGATCGCTGGCCGGGATGAGCGAGAGCAGCGCGAAGACGACCATGATGCCAAGCCCAGCGCCGGCGCGGTACGCGAACAGCACGAGCAGGGCAGTGAGGAATACTGTGAGCAATGAGAACGTCCCCAAGTAAACGAGTGTCGGATGGCGGAGCGCCGCGCGGGTGAGGCGTTCGCGCAGGCGCGGGCGATAATTGAATTTTGTTTCTAACTGAAGCAAGCCGTCATCAATCAAATAGAACCCGACGTGCGCGCGTCTTTCATCCTGTGGTGCGAACTGTTGCGCCGTCGCCGCCAACCGCACCGCCGCTTGCGCCACTTCGATCTCGTCCGCGTCCGTCCGCTTCGCAATGCGCTCGATGACGTGCCGGTAACGGTCGCGCGTCGCAAAATCCATCTGCCGATAGACGCCTGCCGGATCGTCGGCCAACGTCGTGTCAACCCGGCTGATGCTCTCGAAGAAGTCGCGCCAGTCGAGCGTCGAGAGCAGGCGCATCGAGGTGATGATGTTGCCGACGGTGACTTGCGCGGCGGCCTGACGCTGGTGTTCGAGATGAATGATCTGTTCTGAACTCTGCCCGCGCCGGCGCAGTTGCCGCTCTAACCAATCGAGGGCGGGCGTCACCGCCGGGTCTTGATCGCGCAGGCGGAGCGCGAGTTGCACGACGAAGGCGCGGTCGATGTCTTCACGTTTGCCTAAGCGCCCGTCGAGCAGCGCGGTCACATTTTCCTGCTGGCGCGCTGCCTGCGTGAGCAGGCGGTCGGCGAGCGCATCCGCTTCGTCGCGCGCCGCGCGGGCGGCGATGACGCGCATGGCGAGCCGCCGCAAATTCTCCACCAACGCCACGCGCAGCACGATGGCGACCGCCCATAGCTCTCCGATGGTGAGCGGCGCGACCTGCTGATACGCGATCACGAACCGCCTCAAAGTCTCGGTTTCGAGCCGGCTGTCGGTGTGCGCGATCAGCGCCAACGCCAGCGCATAGATGCGCGGGTAGCCGGCCAGTTCGCCTTCGGCGAGCTTTGGCAATTCGTAATAAAACTTGCGCGGTAAATCTTCACGAATCTCGCGGAGCTGTTCTTCGACGATGTGAAAGTTATCAACCAGCCACTCGGCGGCGGGCGAGATCGCGCGCTCTTCGCGGATGGCGTCGGCCAGCGAGCGATAGGCCGAGATGAGCAGCCGCCCATTTTCTTCGAGGCGCGGGAAAAGTTTTTTGCCGCGCCGCTCGCCGGGCAGCACGCGATGTTCAGCGGCGAGCGCGGCGGCGGATTGCTCCAATCGCTCGGCGCTATACAATTCCTCCCGGATCGGCATTTCATTGTGCGCTCGCGGCGCACGACGAAAGCGGCTGAACAAGTTTGTGAACAATGCCGGCATGGTCCTCAGATAGTTAGGGCGGTGACTTCATGGATCGACAAACTAAATTACAGGCAATCAGACGTTTGCTCCACGCGCATCACACGAAGCCACACGAAAAACCACGGAGCATTAGTGTGCATTTGCTTCGGGTCGTTTCGTGCGATTCGTGGATGGGCTTTGCTCGCGTACCAATCTCGTGAGTTTCAATTTAACAGCTTGCGCCGCATTGGTACACACAATCATCATCCGCTCCAATTTTTTCACCGACAGTATAACTCTACTGTCGCTCGCTCTCACAGCCAACTGTTCGCGCAGTCCACACGTCATCAGCTATTCGGTCTGGACGTAACGAGCGGCTCGTTGCTCTACTCATTTCCCGATGCCGTAGCGCTGTGTCTTTTCGATGAAGGTTGAACGCGGCAGACGGAGCTTTTCGGCGGCGAGCTTGTGATTGCCGTTGGCTTCCTTGAGAGCTTGGAGGAGGAGTTGTTTTTCTTGATCGGCGAGCTGCGCTTTGAGGTCGATGCCTTCTGCGGGGAGCGGTTGAGCGAATCCGAAGGAGGTGCGTGCAGCGAGCGGCGCGGAGACGCCGGAAGTTGCGCCGCCACGCACTTCTTCGGGGAAGTGTGTGAGACGGATGAGGTCTTCGCCGGCGGAGATGACGGCGGCGCGTTCGATGGCGTTGCGGAGTTGGCGGACATTGCCGGGCCAGCAGTAGCTCGACAACGCAGGCCACACTGCGGCGTCAAGCGTTTTCGGCGGCAAGCCCTCGCCTTCGCTGCTGGCGCAGAAATGTGCGAGCAGTTGTTCAGCGATAGGGCGAATGTCTGCCGGGCGCTCGCGCAGGGGCGGCAATTCGAGCATCACTTTATTGAGCCGGTAGTAGAGATCGCGGCGGAATTTTTTTTCTTCGATCAAGCGAGGTAAATCCGCGCTGGTCGCAGCGACGACGCGGACATCGACTTCGATGGGGCGAGCACCGCCGAGTTTCTCAAAGACGCTCTCTTCCAGCACCCGAAGCAGCTTGGGTTGGAGGTCGTAATCCATGTCGCCGATCTCGTCGAGGAAGAGCGTGCCGCCATCGGCGCGACCGAAGCGGCCTTCGCCCGATGTGTGTGCGCCGGTAAATGCTCCGCGCTCGTGGCCGAACAATTCTTTTTCCAACAACTCGCGCGGGACGGCGGCGCAGTTGAGTGCGACGAACGATTTGTCGCGGCGTGGGCTGAGTTCATGAATCGCACGCGCGATCAATTCTTTGCCCGTCCCGGTCTCGCCCGTGACAAGGACGCTGAATTTGCGCGGCGCGAAAATTTTGACTTCTTCGAGGAGCTTCGTCATCACCCCCGACTCCGCGATGATCGGCGCAATGGCGAACTTACCTTCGATTGGCATCTCTCGCTTTTGCGACACGCGATTGGCAGCCACACGCAACGCGCTCGAAAGCTGTTCGTTGTCGAGCGGCTTGGTCAAATAATCGCTGGCTCCGCGTCTCATCGCGATAATAGCGTCGCCGATTGAGCCGTAAGCGGTCAGCACCAACGTCACCGCACGCGGGCGCAACTCCGCGATGTGCAGCAACAAATCAAGCCCCGACAGGCCGGGCATCCTGACATCGGTCACAACGATGTCGAAATCTTCTTTCTTGAGGAGATTGATCGCGGCGTCGGCATTCGCGGCCCCGGCGGTTTGATAGCCGTCCTCACACGCTTGCTCGACGAGCAGAGCGCGCACCGCCCTGTCGTCTTCGACGAAAAGAATTTTGATCTTCATCTGAGGGGAAAACTGGAGAAAGCCGTGAAGCTCTCGTGACGCTGTGAGTCGGGTTGTCACGGCAGCCCGTTCGGACGAATGGGCCTGTCAGTATGTTAGCCGATGAGTGGGCGATCTGACAACGAAATTCACAGCTACGCGCGGTGGTTCGGCGTGGCGAAGATTTCGTGAACTTTGCGCGAGAGCGGAATGGGAAAAGGTTTGTGCAGGAAATTGACATCTGTGCCGGCCTTGAATGATCCCGGCGGGAAGCCGGAAATGAAGAGGACTTTCATCTCCGGGCGGGTAGCTCCGAGCCGTTCGACCAATTCTTCGCCGTCCATCTCCGGCATTTTCAGATCGGTGATGATCAGATCGATCTGTCCGAGATAGCTCTCGGCGATCTGCAAGCCTTCCTCGCCGTGCCGCGCGTCTAACACGCAATAGCCGCTCTCACGCAATTCGTCTTTCATCAACTCGCGGAGCGACTGCTCGTCTTCGACCAGCAAGATCGTCTTGTACCCGACAAATTGCGCGCCGGCAGTGAGAGACTCCTGCGCCGCGCGCCCATCCTCGACCCACGGCAACAAGACCTCAAACATCGCACCTTGGTCCGGTTCGCTTTCGACCAGCACGTAACCCTTGCTGGCTTTGACGATGCCATAGACCATCGAGAGGCCGAGACCAGTTCCCTGCCCGACTTCTTTGGTGGTGAAGAACGGCTCGAAGATGCGCCCCTGCGTTTCGCGATCCATCCCAACGCCGGTGTCCGTCACCGCTATTCGCACGTAACGGCCCGGACTGAGGATGCCACGCCGCTCTGCCGCGCCCTCGTCGAGGTTGATGCCGCTCGTGCTGATCTTGATCTCGCCGCCGTGCGGCATGGCGTCGTGAGCGTTGAGCAAGAGATTGAGCAGGACTTGTCCAAGCTGCGTCTGATCAATCAAGACGGCGTAAGGCTCCGGCGACAGATTCAATTCGATCCGCACGCCGGGAAACTGCGGGAGCGTTGTGCCGGCGAAGTTCCTGATCTCTTCGTGCAAATCCAGCAACACAGGGCTTCGCATTTCGCGGCGGCTAAAGGCCAGCAATTGATCGGTGATCGTCTTGGCACGCTGGCTGGCTTCGCTGATGCCACGCGTGTGGCGTTGCAGACTCTCTTCCTCGCCCAGTTTCTTCCGCAGAAAGCCAGTGTGCATATTGATCGAGGTCAGGAGGTTGCGAAACTCGTGGGCGATGCCGCCGGTCAGCCTGCCGACGGCCTCCAGTTTTTGCGAGAGCAACAATTGGAGGTTCATCTGCCGCAGCCGCTCTGCGGTCTCCTTCCGTTCGCTGATGTCGCGGATGATGCCGGTGAGATACAGCTCGCCGTCTGTGGTGAATTCGCTGAACGAGATTTCGAGCGGGATTTCCCGGCCCGTGCGGTGCAAGCCGAGGTATTCTGCGAGCGGCCACGAATCGAAGCGCGGTCTCGTCTCGGCGTAGCGGCGCATCGCAGCGTCGTAAATCTTCCGCAAGGATTCGGGTATCAGTATGTGCAAACACTGCCCCGTCATTTCGCCGGCGCGGTAGCCGAAAATTTTCTCCGCCGCTTTGTTCGCGTCAACAATTTGGCTTTGCGAGTTGATCGTGATGATGCCGTCGATGGCGGTTTCGGCGAGAATGCGATACCGCTCCTCGCTATCACGGACGCTTCCTTCCGCGCTCATGTCGTGCGCGACGAACAACACCGTCTCGTCGGCGAGCGGCGTCAGCGTGACGGAGAATGATCTTTCCCCATCGTCCGCCGGCAGACGACACTCGCAAGTCACGGGCTGCCGCGCGGCGAGCGCGTCGCGCAAATGTGTCAGGAACAACTCGGCCTGCCGGGGCGGGAAAATTTCGGCGAGCGTTTTCCCCGGCAGAGCGGCGGGCGGTTGCGCCAACAGTGGCGCACTCGCCGATGCGAGATTCAGACACCGGCCCGCACGGTCTAAGATCAATATCAACTCTCTCATAATTCGCGATCACATCAGATGTTTTGTACGCTCTTGATCCCCACTCCATCAACCGAACTACTTATCGGCAGCGAGCGCTGCACGCATGAGAGCGGTTTGCGATTATATCGAATTGCACAATAAAGAGAGTTTAGAAGGCGGACCCGGTCCGCCTTCTAAACGACCTCATTTTCTTCTGCGATCTGGTATTAGGTAGTGGTTCAAAGTGGAGAGGTAGGCAGAAGAGATGGCCGCAGATGAATGCGGATGAACATGGATCAAGCAAATGAGGTAGTGGCTCGACGAAGAGACAGAGCAGCAGGCGCAACCATCGAGGAAGGTGTGGCCGCGCGGCTCAAGACGCCCTTTCTTACAGTCGCGCTGCTGTGCCTCCAC
>JALZKK010000293.1 GCA_030859285.1 Acidobacteriota bacterium
TCGTGCTGTCCGTGATGGACTCTAAAATGTGTGGCGTAGCCCACGTCAACCAGACCCGCAGAGCCGCGCCAGCCGTCACAGTTGCTGACGGCATCGAGTGCGCTGCGACCGCGCCTAATGGCTTGTAAAGTGGCTGTTATACTGATAACGACGATATAAGAACATTATCACGTTGCTGAATAGCTCCGCTTGGTGGAGCCCGATAAAGTGTTGTTACCACCACCTTGCCTGTTCACTCCAACTTCGCCCGTTACTTCTTCTTCCCCGGCCCCCACAAAGCGCGGCCCGGCTTTGCAGAAGTGTGTGCGCCGTCTTTCAACACTTGGACGCCGTTGATGAAGACGTGCTTCATGCCGACGGCGTATTGGTGCGGCTGCTCGAAGGTCGCGCGGTCGGCGATTGCTGCTGCGTCGAAGACGACGACATCGGCGAACATGCCGGCTTTCAGGAAGCCGCGCCGGTCGAGGCCGAGATTGGTGGCGGGCAGTCCCGACAAGCGGCGGACGGCTTCTTGGAGTGTGATGACTTTCTCTTCGCGGACGTACTTGCCCAAGAGCCGCGCGAAGTTGCCGTAGGCGCGCGGGTGTGTGGAGGATTTCAGGAAGACGCCTTCGGTCGCCATCGAGCCGGCGTCCGATCCGAAGGAGACCCACGGCTGCTTGATTTGTTGCTTGATATTCTCTTCGGACATGAGGAAGTAAACCGCATCGACACGTGAGCGGTCTTCGAGCATTAAGTCCATGATCGTTTCGGCGGGATTGGTCCCACGCATCTTCGCAACTTCGCCGAGCGTTTTGCCGATCAAGGGCTTCAGCTTTTCTGAACGAAAGCCGACGAGCAACACGCGCTCAGGCGAGCCGGCGGCGAGATATAGATTCTCCCAGTCGTTCGTCGGCGTCGTGATCGCTGCGCCGATCTTGCGGCGTTGTTCCGGGTCTTGCAGACGCTTGAATAGTTCTTCATAACCGCCATCTAAGGCCCACGGCGGCAGCGCGGCGTTCAAGCCCGTCGAGCCTGCCGTGTAGGTGTACATGTCCGCCGTGATCTGCAAGCCTTGCCGCCGCGCGTCGTTGACCATCCGCAGCACGCGCTCCATCTTGGGCCAGTTCTCTTGCCCGGCGGCCTTGAGATGATAAATCTCCGCCGGCAGGCCGGCTTCGCGGCTGATGCGGATCAATTCTTCGACGGCCTCGATCAGATTGTTGCCTTCACTACGCATGTGCGAGATGTACTTGCCTTGATACTTTGCCGCGACTTTGCATAACTCGATCAGCTCTTCCGTCTTCGCATAGAACGCGGGCGCATAGATCAAAGATGAGCCGATCCCCAATGCGCCCGCTTCCATCTCGCGGCGGACGAGTTCGCGCATCTGTTCCATTTGCTCCGGCGTCGGCTGCTTGTCTTCTTCGCCGATGACGTACATGCGGACGGTCGTCGCGCCGACGAACGAGGCGACGTTCGGCGAGACGCCGCGCTGTTCCAAATGTTGCAGATACTCGGCGAGCGTCGTCCACGCCACGTCGAACTTCCAATCGCTTTGCTCCGCGATCATCTGCCGCTTCATCCGTTCGTTGAGCGGCCCCATCGACCAACCCTCGCCGAAAATCTCCGTCGTCACGCCTTGCCTGATCTCGCCCTGTGAGCGACCGTCGATCAACAGCGACTCGGTTGACCAAGACAGCATGTTGATAAAACCCGGCGCGACGGCGAGTCCTCGCGCGTCGATCACTGTCTTCGCCTGCGCGCGTGCGAGATTGCCGATGGCCGCGATCTGATCGCCGCGCATCCCAACATCAACGCGGACGGGCGCGCGACCTGTGCCGTCATAGACCATGCCATTTTTGATCAGCACGTCGAACGCCGCCTGCTTCGTTTGAGCGAGCAGTGAGACGGGCGCGAGCAGCAACAGAAGCAAGAGCGACAAAGCGAAAACTTTTCTCATCAGGGTCTCCTTCAAAGTGATCATCATTTACCGTTGCTTCAACGTCATCATGATGCCATAGCGCGGGCGCAGCGTGATTGACGGCTCCGGCTCGATTGGATGTCCGGAGACCAATGTGAGCCGGTACTGTTGCGCGACGACGGCGAGGACGAGTTGCGCTTCAGTGAGCGCGAAGTTGTTGCCGACGCACTGGCGCGGGCCGCCGCCGAAAGGGAAGTATGTGAACTTGGGCCTCTGAGTCGCGCGCTCCGGCGTGAAACGTTCGGGATCGAATTGCTCCGGCTCTTCCCAAAACTGCGGATGGCGATGAGTCACATAAGGCAGCAGGAGAATTTCAGAGTTGGCGGGAATGTGATAGCTGCCGATCTCATCGTCGCTAATTGCCGTGCGGCTCACAGCCCATGCGGGCGGATACAGGCGCATGGCTTCCTCGATGATCATTCGCGTGTAATTGAGACGGGGCAGATCATCAAAGACGGGCGCGCGCCCGTCCAGCACGTTCGCCAACTCTGCGTGCAGCTTTTGCTCGACGTGTGGATGCCGCGCGAGTAAATACCAAGTCCAAGAGAGCGCGATAGCGGTGGTCTCGTGGCCGGCCATTAAGATCGTCGCGGCCTCGTCGCGGAGCTGTTTGTCGCTCATCGTCTCGCCGGTCTCTTCGTCGCGGGCGCGCATCAAGAGCGAGAGCAGATCGTCGGTCTCGATCTCGCCGCGCCGGCGCGCGCGGATCATTTCGTAGATAAACTTTTCCGACTCGCCGAGCGCGCGCAGGACGCGGCGGTTGGCGGGCGTCGGGAAAGTGATCGGCAGCCGGACGACTTGCCACATGCGGCGGATGGTGTGCGCGCGTGCAAGGTCGAGCGCGCGGGCGATCTGTTCCGTCTCGCCGGTGAGATCAGTGCTGAAGAGCGTCAGCCCGGCGATGCGGAGAGAGAGGCGCATCATTTCGGGGACGACATCAAACGGCTGCCCTCCGGCGGCGCGCGCCTGCCATGCGTCGAGCATCTGGCAGGTCGCGTCCGTCATCACGCGGGCGAAAGCGGCGAGACGCTGGCGATGAAACGCGGGCTGCGCGAGCCGCCGCTGCCGCCGCCAGAAATCGCCCTCGCTGGCGAGCAGGCCGTTGCCGATGGACCAACGCATCTCTCGATAGTTGCGGCCTTTGTGATAGTTGGCGCTGTTGGTCTGAAGGACGTGTTCGATGTCGGCGGGATGATTGAGTTGAAAGGAAGTCCACAAGCCGCGCATTCGCACGATGTCGCCGAAACGTCGCGGCAATTCGGCGAAAGCGCGCAACGGATCGCGGCGCATCTCCGGGACGAAGCGAAGGAACTGCCGGCGGCCCAAGCCCGGCGGTTGCCGGCGCGCACTCTTCACAGTTGTTTTAGCCACTGAAGACGACATAAAATCGGCGGCGCACAAACGGCCAAATTAGTCGAGCGGAGAAACGAACAGCACGGTTCACGAAGCGGAGCAAGATTATCACCGCGCCGGATGTTAGGGAAATGATCAATGCAAAATGACGAGTGCGGAATGATGAATGAAAGTTATGTGGCTACGCCTCTTGTAACAAGACTGAAAAAGCATGAAACTTTGAAAGTCTAAGGAGTAATTATATGAAACGAGACATGGAATTGATCAGGAAAATTCTTATCAACGTTCAGAATGGCGATCTAAATGAGGGAGTCAAGGGTTACGACGATGATACAGTCAAATACAATAAAGCCCTATTGAAAGATAGAGGATTAGTTGAGGCAATGGTGCATTATTCGAGCATAGGTGATAAACCTGAAGATATACCCGATTTAGTAATAATTAAGAAACTGACTTGGGAAGGTCACGATTTCATTGAGGCAATTGAGAATGAAGGTAAATGGAAGAAAGTTAAAGCATTCTTGTCTGATGCAGGTAAAGACGTAACAATTGAGACAATCAAATATGCGGTTAAGCAATTATTTGGTTTTGCTGACAGTTGATTCGACCTGTAATCGTCACATAACAACGCCTAAGCGCACTTCCGGCTAGGCTTTGAAATCCGCATTCGTCATTCGTTTTAGGAGGTTGCCGCCATGTACTTCAAACAATTTTATCTCGCGTGTCTCGCGCACGCTTCGTATTTGATCGGTTCGGAGGGCGAGGCGGCAGTCGTCGATCCGCAGCGCGACGTGGAGGGGTATCTCGCGGAAGCGGAAGC
>JALZKK010000312.1 GCA_030859285.1 Acidobacteriota bacterium
CCATTGACGGTGACTTCGAGGGCTTTGGCTTTGCTCTTCGAGTATTGCAAAGTCAGGCTCTCATTCGCAGTGAATCCCTCGACTTCGTTGGCGGAGAGTGTGATTTCGGTGGATTCTTCTTCATCGACGCGCGTGCGAAGCCATACTTTTTCGCCTTTGGCTTTTACTTGAACGTTCAAGCCGGGCGCGTTGGCGGGCGTCGTGTTCGTCGCCGTCGGCGAATTTTGCGTCGTGGTTATGCTGTTCGGTGGCGCGTTATTGTTGGCGGGCGGGACGGACGCCTCTTGCGTGCGGCGCTGGTAGTAGTACAGTCCGAGGTAAATGCCGAGCGAGATGACCGCGAGGATCAAGAGGCTCAACAGAATAGTGACGAGCGGCGAGCGCGACGAATCGACGTTGGAATAGACACGCGATTGCTGGCGCGAAGCGGGAATCTCATCCGGCGATTCGCCTTGCTCGCGCGCCATCTGCGCGTAAGCCTCAAGCGCCTCCTGTTCGTTGACGCCGACTTCGCGGGCGAAGGATTTGACGAAGCTGCGATTGAAGATGCCGCCGGGCAGTTGTTTGTAATCGTCGAGTTCGATGGCTTCGAGGTAGCGGCGGGTGATGCGCGTGCGGTCTGCCATCTCGCGTAAGGTCAATCCGCGCTCTTCGCGGGCGCGGCGCAATTGTGCGCCGAGAGATGTCGCGTTGTCCGCTCTGCTCCGCGCTGGCTCTTCGAGTTGCTGATCGGAGTTGTTAGCGTTCACTGGCCTTTGAATCAAGGGAACTATCGTCGAATCGTCCGTCGCTCTCGCGGGCCGCGTTGCCCCTTCTGTTTACGTGTTCGCTGAGTCTTTGAGCGCACTATAGCGTGCGTTCAAAGAGACTGTCAAACAATGATTAAGCGGGCCGAAAGCGCGTCGCTTGCTTCTTCCGGCGGGCGGTGCTACGTTCTCATTTTCAGACGCACCAAACGATCTGTTTTTAACTCCTACAATTAAGAAAAGCGAGGAACTACCCATGTCTCTCGAAGCGCTTGGAATGGTCGAGACCAAAGGTTTTGTCGGCGCGGTCGAAGCCGCTGATGCGATGGTCAAGGCCGCGAACGTCCAGTTGATCGGCAAAGAGTATATCGGCGCAGGCTACGTCACGATCTTCGTGCGCGGCGATGTCGGTGCGGTCAAGGCCGCGACCGATGCGGGCGCAGCCGCCGCTCGCCGCGTCGGTGAGCTAATTAGCGTCCACGTCATTCCCCGCCCGCACGGCGAAGTCGAGCGCGTCTTGCCGCGCAACGGGCGCACCGGCTACAGCCCCGACGAGCGCGCCCTGCCAGCCGGCGGCCAAAGCCAACTCGCCGAAGGCGAGCAAGGCCGCGCGCTGCCGGCAGGCGCGGCGGCGCGCGAGAACAACAAAGAGAAAAGAGGATAGAGGATAGAGGATAGAGGATAGAAAAAAGCAGATCTTTCACTACCCTCTATCCTCTGCCCTCTACCCTCTATTATTGTTGGAGGTCGTTATGGCAGACGAGACGGTTGATAAAGACCTCGTGTCGGTGCAGCAGGCGCGCGATCTCGTGGAGGCCGCGCATCGGGCGCAGGGACAACTCGCGCGATTTGATCAAGCGAAGATTGATCGCATCTGCGAAGCGATGGCGCGGGCCGCACAGCGCGAGGCGGCGCGTCTCGGTCAGATAGCCGTTGAAGAGACCGGCTATGGAATTCCGGCGGACAAGGCGGAGAAGAATCGCTTCGCCGCCGAAGACGTGTGGCACGCCTTCAAAAATTTGCGAACCGTCGGCGTCATCTCCGAGTCGAAAGACGTGTTGGAGATCGCCAGCCCGCGCGGCGTCGTGGCCGCGATCATTCCTTCCACAAATCCTACTTCAACTGCCATCTTCAAATGCTTGATCTCGATCAAGTCGCGCAACGCCGTCGTGTTGTCGCCGCACCCTTCGGCGGCGCGGTGCATTGCGGAGTCCGTGAGAGTTGTACGCGAAGCGGCGATCAAGGAAGGCTTGCCGGCTGATGCTATCGCGTGCATGACGACGGCGACCATCGAAGGCACGGAAGCCTTAATGAAGAGCAAGAAGACCGCCGTGATCTTGGCGACAGGCGGCATCGGTTTGGTGCGCGCAGCTTACTCTTCGGGCAAGCCGGCCTTCGGCGTCGGGCCGGGCAACGTGCCGGTGTTTGTTGAAAGAACTGCGGACGTACCGCTCGCCGTGCAAAACATTCTGACCGGCAAGTGTTTCGACAACGGGACGATCTGTGCTTCAGAGCAAGCGGTCGTCGCCGACGCGCCGGTAGCGAAAGCGGTGCGCGACGAGTTTATCGCGCAGGGCGGTTATTTCCTCAGTCCGGCAGACGCCGACAAACTCGCGAAAATCGTCGCGACGCCGCAACGGACTTTGAATCCGCAGATCGTCGGCAAATCGGTCGCAGTGATCGCGCAGATGGCGGGCTTGAATGTGCCGCCGGGAACGCGCTGTTTGCTCGCGGACGTGGGCGGCGTCGGGCGCGAGCATCCGCTGTCGATGGAAAAGCTCTCGCCGATCCTCGCCTTCTACGTCGAGGACGGCATCGAGCGCGGCGCGGCTCGCTGCTTTGAAATTTTGAGCTACGGCGGAATGGGCCACACCGCCGGCATTCACACGCGCTCGCGCGAGATGGCGACCGCTTACGGCATGGAGATGCCCGCCTCGCGTGTCGTCGTCAATACGCCGA
>JALZKK010000338.1 GCA_030859285.1 Acidobacteriota bacterium
TTTCTGTTCAATGCCGGTTAAGTGAAAACTAGCGATTGCCGGAAGCCGGGCGTTGATCGAGGATAACACTGCGACCGGGCCTTGTTGTGAAGCGCGAAGCTGCTTGATCGCGTCAATGCGAGTCTGCACGTCCTTCGTCTTCTGCTCCAACTCGGCGATCTCTTTCTTGATCAATTCCATCTGCCGCGCCGTTTCTTGCTCTTGCTGGAGTTTCTCTTGCGCGACTTTGTGAGCCGAGTTGGCGCTGACGTAATCGAAGCCCATCACGACGACGGCCAGCACGCCGACCGCGAGTAGCAAGAGCTTGCCCTGCGCGCGCGGGTTGCCAACGTGAGTCTCAATCGCGGCGACGCCGCTGTGCTTGTCCGTGACGGAGTCTAAGAGGTTGACTTTGATCATCAGGCTTCCACTCCTCTCAAAGCGAGTCCGACGGCGACCGCCATCTCCGGCAACACTTCGCGCATGTACGCTTCGTCAAAGCGGCGCGCGTCCACTGTGATTTTGCGGAACGGATCGAAGCGCTCGACCGGCAGGCTGAAGCGCTCAGAGAGAAATTCGACGAAGCCGGGCAGCTTCGAGCAACCGCCTGAGAGCAGAATTTTTTGCACCACGCTTTCTTTGTTTTCCGAAGTCGCGCGGAAAAAATCAAAGGTCTTTTGGATTTCCAGACCGAGCTGATCGGAAACATTCTTGAGCGCGAAACTAATATCCTGAGCGCCGCCGTCCTGCGGTTGAGCCGCTCCACACTTGATCTGTTCGGCGTCTTCGTAATTGAGGCCCAACTCTTTTTGCAGCAGCGCGGTGAATTGATTGCCGCCGAGCGAGATGTCGCGGGTGAAGACGCTGCGCGTGCCTTGCAAGATGTTGATGTTCATCGTCGCTGCGCCAATGTTCAAGAGCGCGAGAGTCTCTCGCGCCTGCGGCTCATAATTCACTTCGTAGCAGTTCTGCAAAGCGAAGGCGTCCACGTCAATCACCGCCGGCTGCTTGCCCGCGAGTTGAATGGCCTGCTTAATGTTTGCGACGAAATCACGCTTACACGCAGCCATCAAGATGTGCAGCGAGTCGGCGTTCGAGTCAACCACTTGATAATCCAAACTCACGTCGGCGATGTCGAACGGGATATGCTCTTCGGCGTGCCAGTCGATGGACTCCGCCAACTCTTCTTTGCTCATCGGCGGCACAATGATGTTCTTAACGATCACGGAGCTGCCGCTAACGCCCGCCGCCACCCGATCAGTCTTGAACCCGTTCGACTGAAACAGTCCGGCGATGACGTTCGACACATCGTTCAATTCCATGATCTGGCCGTCCACGACCGTATCGGGCTGCAACTTTTCTTGGCCGATGCCCGCGAGCGAGAGGTTGCCGAGTTTGCCTTGCAACTCGACCGCCTTGACCGAGCTGGAGCCGATGTCCAAGCCGACGAGATTCTGGCCGGAATTTTTTCTTTTGAACATGACTTATCTGTTCCCTGCCGCACGATTGGCTTGCTGCCGCTTGGACAGGCGAAGCCGGAGACGGATGCGACGCGCTCTGAGACGAATTTGGCGCGCAGATGCTTTAGCTGAAGAAACTGAAGTGAGGTTCTTCATGTGGAGACCTTTTAGTGTGTCCGTAATCTTCATCCTGCTGAACAACGCTAACCGCGCGGCGAAAGGAGAGAGCATGAATCGACCCGGAATCATCACGCCGTCGCCGTGTACGGATAGCACATGAAGAGGGGAGTGTGCGGCTGGACCTGAGGCAGCAAGTATCGAGAGCGACGCGCCGCATCGTTCTCTGCTTCGGCAACCCGGCCAAGTCAGCGGTTACTACTGCAACGGCTGACTCCCGTCGGCTTTGCGACCCCCGCTCGCACGAGGTGTGCCTTTTCGGTCTGAGTTCCAAAGCTCCGCTCACTGAAGCAATACTTGAGCGGCCTTTGCAAGCGACATCCAAAGAACTCAATCGTGGTGGGCGTCCGGTCAGCTATAACAACTGCGCCCGACCATGCTTGAGACTATAACCCACCGGGCGAAGCAGTGTCAACCAGTATTTTGCTTTGTTTAACCTTTGAAACTACAGCAACTTAACCGCAATTTCGTGAGAATCTTTGGAATGATTTTGGAATGCCTCGGAGCGACTTCCAGATTCAGAGAAGTCAGATGCCTACCTCTATCAAGCGGCGCAAATCTTCTCCCGTGCTAAACGGCTGGCCTCTTCGCGCGCCGCGCCTTTTCTTGCTTCACACGTGCCCTGAGTTTAGGATGCAAGCATGACTGCTCGGCAACGTTTTCTTCTCTTATTGGTCTTCTTCATAACCACTCTCATCATTACGTGGCTCTGGTGGAACCAAAGAGAAAAAGTTGATTTGGCGGAATACGCGCCCGCCGATGCGCTCGTCTTTTTAGAAGCGAACGAGCTGCCGCATATTGTTGAGAGATTGGCTTCAACACAGGCTTGGCGTGCATTGGCTCCGGCAGCCGGGTTGGAAGCCGATCCAACGCAGTTCGGCTGGCTGAGTAAGTTGGCCGGGTGGACGGGTGTCGGGCCGGCTGAACTTGTCATTTATTCGCGCGCGCAACTGGCCGTCGTGGTATTGGGCTTTGACGCGGCGGAAGAACCGGGCGCGGCACTGAACATCAGGCCGCAAGCTGCGCTGCTCGTCGAGACGCACAGCAGTGACAGCCGCGCTCAAATTTTGGTCGATAAGATTGCCGCCGATTTCGCCCGGCGCGCTTACGGCACGCCGCAGATGTCCAGCCGTGTTGAGGCGGACGTGCGCTTCACCGTCTGGACTTCGCCCGATGGTACGCGCCAGATCGTCGCCGCGCAGATCGGTAGTTTGGTGATCTTCGGGAATAACGAGGCGGCAGTTCAGAGTTGCCTCGCGGTCAAGCGCGGCGAGCGCCCCGCGCTGATTGACAGTCCGCAGTTGGGCGAGATGCGTGAGCGTCTCGACAGTTTGGGCGCGCTCGCTTTCGGTTATGTTTCACCCGCCGGCACGCAGCGGATTCTCGAAGTCGCGGCCATCGCCTATGCCGGGCAGTTGTTCATCAATCCGAAGATGCAGAGCGCGTTAGCGACGCTGTTGCCGCAGATCGCGGAACGATTTTTAGGGAGCGCCGGATGGAGTTCTCGCGTCGTTGATGGCGCGGTCGAAGATCGATATTTTCTCGCCGTGTCAGAAGGACTGACACGGCGATTGAGCGACGCGCTCGCCTCTCTGCCCCAGCCGTCGCACAACGCGAGCGCATTTTTGCCGGCCAATACCTACCAACTAACTCGCTATAATTCCGCCGATCCAGAGATAGCTTGGCGCGGCCTGAACTCTGTTGTCTCGTCTAACCTCGACATCACACTAGCTCCATTCGCGATCAGAATCCTCGACGAATCGCTCAAACCTTACGGCATCGAATCGCCGCGCGACTTCTTGCAAGCCGTCGGCCCGGAAGTCGCAACGGCGCGGCTCGACGAGAGCGGCGAGAGTTTAGTTTTACTCTCCCCGGTGCGCGATCCCGAAGCGGTGCGCGAACAGTTACGCCGACGGCTCGGCAATCGACCGCGCCGGGAAACCATTGGGGCTTTTGAATTATTGATCGCGAATGATCCAGAGCGCGGCGCGGCGAGTTTAGTGTCTAATTATCTCATCACGGGCGAGCCGGAGGATGTGCGCCGCTGTCTGGA
>JALZKK010000323.1 GCA_030859285.1 Acidobacteriota bacterium
CAACGAGATCAGTGAGCCATTCCATAGAGTTGATTTTTGATTTTTGATTTTTGATTTTTGATTTGAAGACGATTTGAAAGTGCGTGCAGCGAAGGACGAGCAGCTTTTCAATCGCAAATCAAAAATCAAAAATCAAAAAATTCTCTTCAGTCTCCCCCGACGACTGTCGCGCGGCGGAGGTTTGTGTCAACCGTGATCTGGTAGAGCGGCGAGACCAAGACCGTCGGCGGTTTCGGGTTGCCGGCGTACAGGAGCGGAAACTGTGGCGTCTTCTCCGTCAGCGTTCCCGGCTTGAAGAGTTCGTGGCCGACGGGCGGCGTGCCGGTTTTCTTCTCGCTCGTCTCAGCGAATGATTCGACGCGCTGTTGCAGTTCTTGCGTCTGTCTCGTCACGTCTTGCCGTCCGACAATTGTATGTTGTGCCTGCACCGGGTTTGATTCGTCTTTGAGCAACGGGTAGCGCAAGCCCGCGTAAGCCGGGACGCGCTCGCCGATTTCGCGAAAGACCGCGCTCGCAGACATTTGATAATTGAAATCCATGCCGAGCGCATTTGCGAGCAGGGCGGTGATCATCCAATCGGGCTTCGATTGATGCACCGGCGGGATCGATTGCCGCACACGTTGAACGAGACCATCATTGTTGGTGAATGTGCCGTCCACTTCCGCGAATGAAGCGGCGGGGAAGACGACATCAGCGTGTTCGGTCGTCGCGGTCGTGAACAATTCTTGAACGATCAGGAAATCAAGGCGCGAGAGCGCGTCTTCATGGCCGCGCAATTGGTCCGGCAAGAAACTGCCGGCGACGTACAGCGCACGCAAGTTACTGCCCGCTCCTTCGAGCATCTCGGTAGCGCTCAACGCGCCGCTCATTAATCCGATGTCATGGACGCCGATGCTGTTATTGAAGAGCGGCAACGGATGGAAGAGAATTTGTCGCGTCTCTTTCGCGCCGAGTTGCTGCGGCATTTGCGCCAGCGCCGCTTGCGCCGCCGCGCTCAGTTCGCCGCCGAACATGATCACGAGATCGCCTTCGGTCGCATCGATCAACTGCCGCACTTGCTCGATCTCTTGCGCCTCAACGCCGAGCTTGCGCGCCGCCGTCTCCACCTTGCCGCCAGTCAATGCCCACACCGCCGCGTCTTCCGTGCCGGGACGAATGTGGATGAACTGTGCGGCCTGCTGCTTCAGACGAATCGGCGTGTCGTTGATGATGACGAGCTGTGCGCCGCCGTTGCGGACGGCCTGACGCATCTGCTTGCCGGTAAACGGCTGCAACTCTTCCGGCTCGCCGCCGATCAGTATGATCGTCTTCGCGTGGCGAATATCGTGGTGCGTCGCGAGCGGCGCGGACAGGTTCTCAAAGAAGGGAACCAACGAGAAAGCGTCGGTCGCCGTGTAATTCTCCGTGCCGATCACTTCGCGGGCGAATTTTAACAGCGCATAGTTCGATTCGTTCGTGATGCGCGGGCTGCCGACGATGCCGAAGGCGTCCGCGCCATGCGCCTCGCCGATCTCTTTGATCTTTTCGACAGTGAAGCGAATCGCTTCATCCCACGTCGCCGGGATCAGCCGCCCACCTTTTTTATAGCGGACGAGCGGCGTCTTCAAACGCTCTTCGTGATTCACGAACGGGTGCGCGAAACGGCCTTTGATGCAGAGAAATTCGCCGTTGATACCGTCAACATAACGATCACGCGCCACCGCGCGCATCACTTCGCCCGCGCGTGAGCCGAGAGACATCTGGCAACCGTCCGAACAGAAAGTGCAGGTCGTGATCGTCTGCGACAATTCCCACGGGCGCGCTTGGTGTCGATAAGTTGCATCCAGCAAAGTCCCCGTTGGACAGACTTCGATGCAGTTGCCGCACTGCGAGCAGTTGAGCCAACCGTCGAACGTGCCGATGACCGTATTTGCGCCTCGCCCGCCCGCCTCGATAGCATCCTCGCCCATCCACTCGTCGCACACGCGCGTGCAACGCTTACACAGAATGCACCGCTGCGGATCATTGGCGACAATGGGCGATAAAAATTTTTCCGGGTAGTAATTCTTCTTCTCTTGGAAACGCTCTTCGAGGTTGCCCCAATCAAAGACCATCTCCTGCAACTCGCACTCACCGCCGCGATCACAGACCGGGCAATCGAGCGGATGATTCGCCAAGAGGAATTCGACCATCGCGCGCTGCGCCTTCTCGATCTCTTCGCTCTGTGTGGTGACGATCATTCCGTCCGTGCAAGTGATCGTGCAGGACGTTTGCAACTTCGGCATCTTCTCGATCCGCACGAGACACATCCGGCACGAAGCCTGCAACGCGAGGTCCGCGTAATAACAGAACGAAGGCACAGCATGGCCCTTCTCGCGGCACACATCGATGAGGCGTGCGCCCTTCTCGACCTCGTAGAGATTTCCGTTGATTGTGACTTTAACTGGTTCTTTCATAAAGAAAAGATCGAGGAAGTTACGTTTCTAGAATTTGAGCCTGTCTAGTGCATCTGTCATCGCTCGTTCAGCGGTTAGTTTCGCTTCATCTTTTTGTTTCTTCTCTTCTGCTTCTTCTCTAACCTTCTGCTCTATTATGGCTTTGAATCTCCCATTTGCTGTCGAGGCGACGAACTTCAGGGCGTCAAGCACATTCTGTAGATTTTCGAGTACACAAGTCACTTGGACGGTGTTCCCGTTGAAGCGTGGAACTGCGTTTCCACCATACTCCTGATACCATGCAGATTGAAAAAATTCGACCCATTTAGGTGAAGGTTGCGCTGATAAGTTGAAACGGATGTCATAGCCTTTAGTTGTACTGTCAGCGTTTTTGACTAATGCCTTTTTTTCGTTTCCACTGAACGGTACAATTTGTATTGGCTTGATTTCTTGTGTCATCCTTTCAGGTTCCTATCAATAAGCGCAAACTATCCAGCAAATTTCTCACTTGCGCGTTCTCGTGCTAGATCGGCGGCGCGAGATGTCGTCGAAAGTCTTCTGGAAATTTCTTAATCGCTGATTGAATAGGCCACGCGGCGGCGTCGCCGAGCGGGCAGAAGGATTTGCCTTCGATGTTGTCGCACAGGTCGAGCAAAAGCTGTGCGTCTTCCGGTCGGCCTTCGCCGCGCGCGATGCGCTTAAAAACTTTTACCAGCCAGTCCGTGCCTTCGCGGCAGGGCGTACACCAACCGCAGGACTCGTGCTTGTAAAACTCGGTCAAGTTTTTCGTGGACTCGAACACGTCAACCGTGTCGTCCATTACGATGAAGCCACCCGATCCGACCATCGAGCCGGCAGCGACTAAGCCCTCGTAGTCCATCTTCACATCTTTGCCCAAGATGTCTGTGGCAGGCATGATATAGACGCTTGAGCCGCCGGGAATCACGGCTTTCAATTGCCGCTCCTGCTTGATTCCCTGACAGTCTTCCATGATGAACTTTTCCATGTCGTCATAGCCCATCGGCAGTTCATAGACGCCGGGCCGGTTGACGTGGCCGGAGACCGACCAGAGTTTGGTCCCCCCGCTCTTTTCCGTCCCCAATTTCTGATAAGCCGCGCCGCCCAGCTTGATGATGTCAGGGACGGCGGTCAGCGTCTCGACGTTGTTGACGACCGTCGGACAGCCGTACAAACCGGCGACAGCCGGGAAAGGCGGTTTCATGCGCGGGTGTCCGCGCAAGCCTTCCAGAGAGTTCAGCAGCGCCGTCTCTTCGCCGCAGATGTACGCGCCCGCGCCCGTGTGCGTATAAACCTCGCACGAAAAATCAGTCCCGAAAATTTTCTCGCCGGCCAGCCCGGCAGCGCGCGCTTCCTCAATTGCGCGATCCATAATCTCGATCAAGTAGCGATACTCGCCGCGCGTGTAGATATAAGCCGCACGCGAGCCGAGCGCGTAAGCCGCGATCAACATGCCTTCGATCAGCATGTGCGGATCGCGCTCCATCAGATAGCGATCCTTGAACGTCCCCGGCTCCGACTCGTCGGCGTTGCAGACGACGTACTTCGGCTTCGGCGAATCCTTCGGCACGAACGACCATTTCATTCCCGTCGGGAAGCCCGCGCCGCCGCGCCCGCGCAACGCAGACTTCTTGACCTCTTCGATCACGTCGGCAGGCGACATCGTATCAAGCGCCTTCTTCAACGCTTCGTAACCGCCGTGATTGCGGTAAGTTTCGATGGACTGCGAGTTGTCCAATTGCACGCGCGCTAGTTGCAGCGGCTCACAGCCGATTGCGCCAATAAACATAGTCTTAACAAGAAGCAAACAGGAAAAGCGGGTTTTCACCACAGAGAGACACAGAGACGCAGAGAAGACAAAGCAAATAAAATTTCATAACTCAAATCATGGGTCGGATTTTCTCTGTGCCTCTGTGTTTCTGTGGTTCAATCATCCCTCTCACTACACATATTTTCGATTTAACGCACGCCGTTGCTCAATTGACCGCTCCGGCATTTCTCGATCAGTTCGTCAATTTTTTCCGGTGTCAGATTTTCGTGAAAGTCGAATCCGATTTGCATCATCGGCGCCGTACCGCACGAGCCGAGACATTCGACGAGTGAGACGGTGAATTGTCCGTCCGGCGTCGTCTCGCCGGGCTGAATGCCGAGTTGTTGACAGACGCGCTCGGTGATCTGCGGCTCGCCCATGATCTTGCACGAGAGAGTCTTGCAAATCTGCAAGTGATACTTGCCGACCGGCTCCGTGTTAATCATCGAATAGAACGTCGCCACTTCCCAAATATCTGTGATCCGCACGCCCAGACAATCCGCCAAGTAAGCCACGCCCGGCGCGTCCAAGTAACCGCGCTCGCGCTGCACAATAAACATGAGCGGCAGAATCGCTGAACGCTGCACCGGATACTTCGCCAGATGCCTGTCCATCTCGGCCTCGACCTCCGGCGAGAACACGGCGATCTCGTCCGGCACGGGCGCTCCCTGCGGCAGCAGGTTGTGGGGCGTGAACTGATTACTCATAACGAAGCTGTCAGCTATTAGCAGTCAGCTTTCAGCCAATCCGCTCGAAACTGCTTTAAGCTGATAGCTGATAGCTGATAGCTACCGATCAATTTCTCCCAGCACGATGTCGATTGAGCCGATGATGGCGACGACATCGGCGATCATTTCGCCCTCGGCCATGTGTGGCAGGGCTGAGAGGTTGACGAAACTTGGCCCGCGGAAATGCACGCGCGCGGGTTTGGGGCCGCCATCGGATTTGATATAGACGCCGAGTTCGCCTTTCGACGCTTCAATCGGGTGATAAACCTCGCCTGCCGGAACGTTGAAGCCTTCGGCCACGATCAGGAAGTGATGGATCAGGGCGTCCATATGCACCTTCATCGCTTCGCGATCCGGCAGGACGACTTTCGGCGCGTCGGCTTTGACGGGGCCGGGTTTCAATCTCTCTAACGCTTGCACGACGATCTTCTGCGACTCTTTTAACTCGCGCATCCGCACCATGTAACGCGCCCACACATCGCAACCCGTCTCGATGGGAATCTCGAAGTCGTAATTCTCATAACCGGTGTAAGGATTAGCGCGGCGAATATCGACGGCGATGCCGCTGCCGCGCAGAGAGGGACCAGTCAAGCCCCAATCAATCGCGTCTTCGGCGGAGATAATGCCGACGCCTTGCGTGCGGCGTTGGAAAATCGTATTGCCGGTCAAGAGCGTGTGGAACTCACTGATTGCTTTCGGAAAGTCGTTCAGGAATTGCTGGCAGCGACGCTCGAAGCCGGCGGGCAAGTCCATCATCAAGCCGCCGATGCGAAAGTAAGACGGCGTGAGTCGCCCGCCCGACGCCGCCTCGATCAAGTTGAGAATCTTCTCGCGCTCGCGGAAGCAATAAAAGAAGACTGTCATCGCGCCGATGTCGAGCGCGTGCGTTCCCAACCACACCAGATGCGAACCGATCCGTTGCAATTCGCACATCAAGACGCGAATCACTTGTGCGCGTTCGGGAATCTCAAGGCCGAGCAGTTTTTCCACCGCCATTACGTAAGCCAGATTGTTGCCGAGCGGATTCAGATAATCCATCCGATCCGTGATGACGATGCCTTGCTGGTATTTCTTGTACTCGAAGAGCTTCTCCATCCCCGTATGGAGATAGCCGATGTCCGGCGTGGTCTTGACGATCATCTCGCCGTCCAGCACCAACTCCAGCCGCAACACGCCATGCGTCGA
>JALZKK010000346.1 GCA_030859285.1 Acidobacteriota bacterium
AACTAATCTTCAACCCGGAGTCCTTCCTATGACGCACGCTGCCAGAGCCGCCATTGCTTTCATTGCCTTTCTGCTCTTCGTCAGTCTTTTGACGCCACTCGACTTGGCGGCCCAGCAAAAGGCTAACGAGCGTAAGCCGCAGCAACAGTCCGGCAACAATCCACCGACTACAACCGGCGGAGAGACAGTGAACACTCAACAAGACGACGATGAAGTCCTCAAGGTTGAGACTAATCTGGTCTCCTTCCCCGTCGTCGTCAATATGCGCGACGGCGCTTACGTGCCGGACGTGCGGAAGGAAGAGATCACGGTGCTTGAGGACGGTGCCGAACAGCAGTTAGTTTTTTTCTCGACGATTACGCAGCCGTTCCACGTCGTCCTGATGCTCGATACGAGCGCCAGCACGGAGGAAAAGATCGGTTTGATCCGGCAAGCCGCCGCCGCGTTCGCCGAACAGTTGCAATCAGAAGATCGCGTTAAAGTGATCTCATTCGACGACGAGGTGCGCGACCACAACGTCTTCACGAACAGTCAGGCCGAGATCAAACGCGCGATCAACATGGCGAAGCCGGGACGGGGAACGAAACTGTACGACGCTTTTCAGCTCGCGCTGGATCAATTGCGGCCCGTCCAGAGCGGGCGCAAAGCCATCGTGATCTTCACCGACGGAGTCGATTACCGCAGCGACGTTTATCGCTACGATCAGAACCTCCGCGCCCTGCAAGAATCCGGCGTGATCGTCTATCCGATCCGCTACGACACACGCGCCGAGACTGAACAATTGGCGCGGCGACAGGCCAGCGGTGCGGTCGATCTCGGCGCGATCATCAATGGCGGGGGCGACACCACGAGCGGCGGCAGCGGCGCGCCGCCCACGACCGGCACGACTTTTCCCGGCGGCACAATTCCCCTGCCCGGCGGCAGAGGCGGAGTCGGCGGCCTCCCGTTCCCCGCGCCCGTGATCATCTCAAGGCCGCGCACCGATCCCAACGATCCCCGCGTCCCACGCAGTCCCGATTCGAGCGGACGCTACCCGGACGGACGTTATCCAGACGAGCGCGACGAGACGCTGCCCCGTCAACCAGCGCGCGACGACTCCATCGGCAGAATGCTCGACGGCCTCTACAAAGTCGCCGACAACTACCTCGAAGATGTGGTCCTCAAATCCGGCGGCAAACTCGTGCGCGCCGACACGCTCGCGCGCTTGCCCGCCGCCTTCAAAGAGATCGCCGACGAGTTGCGGACGCAATACTCCATCGGCTATTACCCGACCAATGCGATCACCAACGGCGGCTATCGCCGTGTCAAAGTCCGCACCACCCGCAAGAACGCAACCGTCCGCACACGGCCCGGCTACATTGCCAAGAGCGCAAGGAAGTAATCAAACAAAATTTTAGGGTTTAAGAAATTGTGGGACTGCGGATCAGGCAGTCGCTTAGATTTGCTGCGCGTCGAGGCGGCGGCGGTAGTCTTCGCCGTCGAGTTGGACGGTTTTGCACATTTCGTAGAGGCGGGAGCGGAGGCGGACGCCGACGCGGTCTTCGAGCGTTTCGTCGGTCGGGGCGCGGCGGGCGTCGAGATAATTGGTGGTAAAAATCGTCAGCTTCTTTTCGTTGTAGCGCATCCCGATGATGTTCATCATCGTCTCGCGCACCCAATCCGTCGGCTTCGATGCGCCGAGTTCATCAAGGACTAAGACTTCGGCTTGATAGACGGGCGCGAGGACGCCCAACTCGGAAGTCTTCGAGATCGGATTGTAGGAGTCTTGAATCTCTTTGAGGAGCGAGCCGAATTCGTAGAACAAACACGGCACGCCTTTCTCCAGCAGGCCGCGCAAGATCGCGACGGAGAGGTGTGTCTTGCCGACGCCGACCGTCCCCATGAAGAGCAATCCGCGATCAACGATTGGATACTTTTGCACGAGGCGGAAAGCGAAATTGAAGGCGCGGAGTTGTGAGCCGTTACCTTGCGCGGGATAGTAATTGTTCAGCGCGCAGGCGTCGTAGCGGCGCGGGATACGCGCTCGCTCTAAGAACTTGGCCCCCGGGTTCAAGTCTTTACAAAGGCAGCGGCGCGCGCCCTTGCCGGGTACGACTTCCATCCCTGAGCCATAGCAGCGCGGGCAAGCTGACGGCTCTTCAGTCGCCTGAGCCGTGCCATCGAACAACGGCGCGTCATCTCGCGCCGGCTCCTTTTCAGGCACGGCGAACAGTGGATGATTTTTGGCTTTCTCCGAAGACATCCGTAGAGACAAACTATTTGATGAAATCTTGAAGCGAGAACGTGTGGGACGAAACCTTCATGCGCGATTTGTGATCTTGTGATCCCGTTGTGTTGCCTGTTTGCGAAACGGGGCGGATTATAGCATTCGCCAATGAGATTGCAAGATCGATCCGTGAGCCGTTGGAAAACCTCAGCGTTTCGGCAAAAAATAATTTCTGCGAGCAAACGGGAAGCGAACGAGCCATGCAGGTGAAAGCATGAGCGGCCTCGAAAATTACGAAGCGCGCAGTTGCGTCATGCTCAGGCAATGCGGAACAGCGCATCGAGCAGGAGGGCGAGCGCGGCCAGCGCGAAGAGCGAGAGCAGCAACCAGTGAGGCCAGCGCAGGACGTAGCGGCGGCAGGCGCGGCATTTGATACCGGCTCCGCGTAAGGGTCTGGCGCAGTACGGGCATTTAGGCATTGTGCTTACTGTCGCTGAAAAACGTGATGGAGAATGCCATGAATATAGCTCCCGATCAAGACCGCACGCCGGGCGCGGGCGGACGGCGCGCAGCCATGCGGACGAGGACGTT
Organism: Acidobacteriota bacterium; assembly: GCA_030859285.1. GTDB lineage: Bacteria > Acidobacteriota > Blastocatellia > Pyrinomonadales > Pyrinomonadaceae > JACCRA01. The sequence goes on from JALZKK010000346.1 coordinate 2,798, forward strand.
TATGCTATATTCGTGCGCGGCAATTTCATTCCACATTTCATCTTGGAGCGACAACGAGGCTGCGCCGCCGCGCGACAGCTCGTGCCTCACGACATGAGCATTTGGCAGGGATTATTAAGTAAATTAGGCGTCAGTCAGAACTCAGTTCAGCGCAGTGCGATCCGCGTCTTTCTCTTGGACGACGACACGCTCAGGCATGAATGGTTCGCCAAGCGTTTCGCCGGCGATCAGCTCGACGTGGCGATAGAACCGCAGCAAGCCTTCGCGCTGCTCTCACAGAATTACTACGACGCGATCTTTCTCGATCACGATCTATTGCCGGAGCATTACAATTCTTTCGAGCGCGACGACGAGAGAACCGGCTACGCCGTCGCTGCTTGGCTGGCCGCGCGACCGGAAGCGCAGACAGCGGCCACTATCGTCGTCCACACGCGCAACGCCGACGGCGCGATGCGAATGGTTGAAGAGATGCGCCTCGCCGGTCGCCGCGCCGAGTATGTTCCCTTTCCCATGCTCGCGCAAAAGATCAAAAATTACTGGCGACGATAACAACTCACAGAAGGATGCGACTGATGAAAAAACGATGGCGTCTGTTGTGCTGCGCGCTGCTCTTGCCGGCGCTGGGCCTCATCGAATTGCATGGGCAGGACGCGGCAGACGTGCCGGCGTTGATGGCCCGCCCACAAGTCAAAACCGCGTTCGCTCATGTTGAGAACAACCGCGACGCGATCTTGCGCGAGTGGGCCGCGATCACGGAAGTCAACGCACCTTCGGGGAAAGAACGCGAGCGCGCATTGTTCATCGAAAAAATTTTGCGCGGCGCAAAGCTGGATCAAATTTATTTTGACCGGGCGGGCAATCTCATCGCTGTCAGGAAAGGCGCGGGCGGCGGCCCCTCGGTCATCTTCGACGCGCATTTAGACACGGTCTTTCAGGAAGGGCTGAAGATCAAGGCCACGATCCGCGACGGCAAAATCTATGCGCCCGGCGTCGGCGACGATACGCGCAATATCGAAGCGATGCTCGCCATGCTCCGCGCGCTCGATCATGCGCGGATTAAGACGAAAGGCGATCTCGTCTTCGTCTTCACGGTCGAAGAAGAGACGGCGTTGGTCGGAGCCAAAGAATTCATCAAAACTTATCCGGGCAAGATCGATCATTACGTCGCGCTCGACGGCGGCTATGAGGGTTTCACCTATGGCGGCATCGGCATCAATTGGTATAGACATCACTTCATCGGGCCGGGCGGTCACACGCGCTCGCGCACGCCGCCCTACTCCGCGA
>JALZKK010000352.1 GCA_030859285.1 Acidobacteriota bacterium
ACAAAGAGCGCGGTTCGGTTTTGGCCGTCAGCGCCGTTGGGATGCTCGCCTTTATCCTCGCCGCCGGACTGACGGTTGACATCAGCCATTTTTATCTCGTCAAGACCGAGCTGCAAAACGCCGCCGATGCCGCCGCGCTCGCCGGCGCTTCGGCTTTGAACTCCGACGACGGCGGCATCGACAAAGCCAACGGATACGCGCGAGAGTCGTTGAATAAATATGGCTTCAACGAAACCTCTATTCCGGGCGAAAACATAACGGTTCTCTTTTCTCGGAATCTCAGCGGCCCGTATGTCAGCGCCGCCGCCGCGAAGGGCGATGCGCGCAACATCCGCTTCGTCCAAGTCACGCTCCCGCCGAGCGCGGTCAGCAGCACGTTTGCCGGCTCGGTCATCGGCAGCAGCATCAATCTCAACGCCACCGCCACCGCCGGCATGTCCGTCCCTTTGAACAGTTTCTGCGACTACATTCCGGTGACGGCGATTGATAACGATCCTAATTATTTCTTTCCGGGTAACACCTACACGATTCGCCGTCCGCCGGGCGGTGCGATTGAGCCGGGCAACTATCAGATTCTCGCCGTTGACGGGCCGGGCGCGAGTGATGATCGCATTGGCTTGGGCAAAGGCGTGCGGAATTGCGTCGGGGCCGGCTCTAACGTCCAGACGAAGCCGGGCGTCAACGCCGGCGCGGTCAGGCAAGGACTCAACACGCGCTTCGGCGACTACGGCGGCGGCCTCGATCCGACCGAGTATCCCCCTGACGAGAACGTGCAGGAGGACATCAACTATCAACAGTACCTCGACGCGCAGCAGGCGCGCGACGCGGGCCGCTCACCAGCGAGCGGCACTCATCAATCGCCCTCGCGCGGCACGGGCGCACGCAACCGCCGCGTCGTGCTGCTCCCGCTGATCAAGGCCAGCGAGTTCGATAACGGTCGCGATAGCGTCCGCATCAACCGCTTCGCCGCGTTCTTCCTGCAAACCAAAGTCGATAACGGCAACGGCGGCGACATCAAGGCCGAATACATCGGCGTCCGCACCGTTTTGGGACGCGGCGGCTACACCCCCGGCGGTGGCCCCGTCAGCCCCGAATTGTCGATCCCCGTGATTTACAAATAAGAGGTGAACGAAGATGCGCGCGCTAATTTTCAGTCATCGCAAATTCATTCGCTCCCTGCTGCGCGACGAGCGCGGTACGCAGTTGGTCGAGTTGGCAATTGTTCTGCCGCTCGTCCTCATCCTCTTCGGCGCAATCGCGGAGTTCGGGCGGTTCTTCTACGCCTACACCACGCTCTCAAAGGCGACGCGCGCCGGCGCACGCTACCTCGTCAGCCAGCCCGTCGGGACGATGGACAGCACGGCCCGCAACATCGTGATCTACGGCAACACGGCAGGGACGGGAACGCCCGTCGTCGAAGGACTCAGCGCCGCGAACGTCCAGATCATTCCCAACAAAACCGGTGGGACGACGCAGAGCCAGACCGTCGCGATCCAGAATTTCGACTACGTTCCGCTCTTCGACATCGGCGGCTTGATTCATCAACCGGGCCTCTCTCTTGAGGTCAACCTCGGCGCAAGGAGTACGTTGCGGCAACTGGTCCAGTAATTTTCAAGAGGGGAGGCGAGCCATGAGGAGCAGCAACTTTTTCAAACACGACGAACGCGGCGCGGCACTCGTCGAGTTCGCTATCGGCGCGACTATTTTTCTGACGGCTATCTTCGCCGTCTTGGAGTTCGGGCGGCTGCTCTGGATGCACAACGCGCTGACCGATGCCACCCGCCGCGCTGCCCACTACGCCATGACGCAAGGCAACAACAATGACGCGCATCTCGCGATCAAGAACGTAGTCGTCTATGGCAATCCCGCCGGCACAGGGACGCCGCTCGCCAGTAATTTGTCGATTGACAACGTGAACGTCAATTATAGCGGATACGCTTTGAGCAGCGGCACGGTGACGGTCGAGATTCAAGATTACGAATTCAATTTCGTCGTGCCGCTCTTCGGGGCGACGATCCAGATGCCCGCTTACCGCACAACGCTGACGGGCGAAAGCGCCGGCTTCATTCCCGATGACATCTGATGAACATCTGCATGTCGCGCGAAGCCAACGATCAGACGACACGTTTTGAGCAAGAGCTACTCAACTATGAACCCGCTAACTTTCGTCATCCTCAGCAACGGCCTTGATACTTTGAAGGAACTGCGCGGCGCGCTGGCCGCCAGCGAGAACACGCGCCTGCTCGTGGCCGGCGATGATCAGGAACAACTTCACCCGGAGATCGTCCGCCTCAAACCCAACGCTGCGATCATCACGCTCGGCGCACAGCCCGACAATGACCTGCGCTTCGTCGAACAACTTGCCGCCGAGTGTCCGCAGACCGCGATTATCTGCGCCTCTCCGACCGCCTCGCCCGACATGATTCTGCGTAGCTTGCGCGCGGGCGCGAAAGATTTCCTGCGCCTGCCGATCATCGCCGAAGAGTTTCGCACCGTGTTGGAGCGCACGGCGGAATTTTGCGCCGGCCAAGTCGCAGCACCGAAAAAGCGCGGGCGCGTCGTCGCCGTTTTTTCGAGCAAGGGCGGTTGCGGCACTTCCTTCATTGCGACCAACATCGCAGCCTCTTTGCAATCGCCGACCGTGCTGCTCGATCTCAACTTGCAGGCCGGCGATCTCTCGCTCTTCCTCGGCGTCGAACCGAAATTTTCTGTCGCCGATTTAGTTGAGAACCGCGCCCGTGCGGACGACTCGCTCTTGAAAAGTTACCTCGCGCCGCACTCTTCGACGCTCTCGCTGATGGCCGCGCCCCGCGAAGCCGACTTGGCAGACGACATCGAGCCGGAACACATCTTTGAGGTCTTGGAACTGCTGCGCGAGCGTTTTGATTATGTCGTCGTCGATCCGCAGCACACGTTCGATTCGATCACTTTGGCCGCGCTTGATCAGGCCGACGAGATCGTGCTGGTGTTGACGCTCGACATCCCGGCGATCCGCAGCACGCAACGCGCGCTCGCCATCTTCGACCGTCTCGGCTACCCGCGCCACAAAATCCGCATCGTCGTCAACCGCTGGTCGAAACAGATCGATCTCGATCTCCGCCAAGTCGAACGCTTTCTCGGCGAGCCGGTCATGACCTTCATCCAAAGCGACTACTTAACGGCGGTCAACTCGATCAACTTGGGCCAGCCGCTCGTCGAATCCGATCCGTCCTCGCGCATCGCCACCGAAATCCGCCGCCTCGCCGCGACGATCACCGGCCAGACGCTTGCCACCGAAGCCTGCGAGCCGCGCAAAGGACTCTTGCATTCATTCTTCCGCCGCCAAGCTGCGCCGGGCGAGGCCGACTACGATCTCCGCGCCCGCCTCGGCAAAGCGAAAGCGCCGGCAGCTATTTAACAGTTTTCAGTTTTCGGTTTTCAGTTTTCAGAGAAAAAGAATCTCGACGGAAACTGTTCATCAATAGACTGGGAACTGAAGGCTGAAAACCGAAAACTGAAAACTGAAAACTGAAAACAACTGCTCATGTCCCTACGCGAAAGACTTATTAGAGAGACGCCAACGAATGTCGCCGTGCTGACACGCGGCGAAGAGTCGGCTGCCGCGCAGCACTCGTTCCAAGAGATGAAGTCGCGGCTCCACCGCGCCATCATCAACCGGATGGACTTGACCAAGCTCGGCCAACTAGAGCCGGAGCAACTCCATGCCGAAGTCGCCAAGCTCGCCGAAGGCTTGCTCGCCGTCGAGCAGACGCCGCTCTCGTTTAACGAGCGCGAACGTTTGGTCGAGGAAGTCCGCCACGAGTTGTTCGGGCTGGGTCCCTTAGAACCGCTCTTGGCCGACCCGACCATCTCGGACATTCTGGTCAACTCGCCCTACAACATTTACATCGAGCGGCGCGGCAAGATCGAGCGCACCGATGTCACGTTCAAAGATGACGAACACTTGATGCGCGTCATCGAACGGATCGTTTCGACGGTCGGGCGACGCATCGACGAATCTTCGCCGATGGTGGACGCGCGCTTAACTGATGGCTCGCGCGTCAATGCCATCATCCCACCGCTCGCGCTTGACGGGCCCGTGCTTTCGATCCGGCGGTTCGGCAGCGATCCGTTGCGGATGAACAAGCTGATCGAGATCGGCGCGTTGACCAAAGACATGGTCGATATGTTCGAGATGTGCGTCATCGCGCGCTTGAATGTGTTGATTTCCGGCGGCACGGGCGCGGGCAAAACGACGCTCTTGAATGCGCTCTCCGCGTACATCCCCGAAGACCAGCGGATCGTGACGATTGAAGATTCGGCGGAGTTGCAGTTGCAGCAACCGCACGTCGTCCGCTTGGAGACGCGCCCGCCCAATATCGAAGGCAGAGGTGAAGTCACACAACGTGACTTGGTGAAGAATGCCTTGCGTATGCGCCCCGACCGGATCGTGATCGGCGAGGTGCGTGGCGGTGAAGCTATCGACATGCTGCAAGCGATGAACACCGGCCACGACGGCTCGTTGACGACCGTCCACGCCAACACCCCGCGCGACGCTTTGGCGCGGCTTGAGACGATGATCCAAATGACCGGAATGCGTTTGTCTGATCGGGCGATGCGGCAGCAGATCGCGTCGGCGCTCAACCTCGTGATTCAAGTCGCGCGCCTCTCGGACGGCACGCGCCGCGTCACTTCCATTTCCGAGATCACGGGGATGGAAGGCGAGACGATCACGATGCAAGAGATTTTCCAATTCGAGCGCAAAGGCTTGGACAAAGACGGCCAAGTCATCGGACGTTTCCGCCCGACCGGCGTGCGCCCCCGCTTCGCCGAACGCCTCAAGGTGTACGGGATGCAACTCCCGCGAGTGTTTTTTGAAGAGTAACCAGTTTTCAGTTTTCAGTCAGAGATATTCATCTTCAAACTGAAGGCTTTTAACTGAAAACTGAAAACTGAAAACTGAAAACCATGCTTCCCTTTATCGTTTTCATCTTCTGCCTGTTCGTAACCTTCGCGCTCTATTTGCTGGCGACGCAAAACTCTGATCAGCGGCGTGCGCGCCTGCGGCAGCGTTTGCAGGAGGCGTTGTTGCATTCGGCGCACGCCGAAGACGTGGAAGTACAACTCGCACGGCACGAGTTGATGAGCGAGATTCCGATGTTGAATCGCACGCTCATTCGCGTGCAGGCGGCGTTGCAGTTCAAGCGCGTGTTGGATCAGGCCGATCTGCACATCACTGTCACGCGGTTGATGATGTTCTCGTTGATGGCGGGAATGCTCGCGGCGTTGGCGGCATCGATGTTGACAATCTCGCTGATCCTGATCGTACTGGCCGGAGTCGTCGCGTCGGCAGTGCCGTTCGTCCACGTCTTTTGGAAGCGCAAGCAACGTCTGAATCTCTTCCTCGAACAGTTGCCCGACACGCTCGAACTGGTCGCGCGCGCGCTCGCCGCCGGACACGCCTTTTCGGAGTCGCTGCATATGATCTCCGACGAGATGCCCGAGCCGGTGGCGACGGAATTTCGCAAGACCTACGAAGAACAGAATCTCGGACTCTCGCTCAAGCTCGCGTTGGAGAATCTGACGCAGCGCGTCCCGCTGCTCGATCTCCGCATGTGCGTCACGGCGATCCTGATCCAGAAAGAGACCGGCGGCAACCTCGCCGAGATTTTGGAAAAAGTCGCGCACACGATCCGCGACCGCTTCCGCATCATGGAAGATTTGAAGACGCTAACCACCAGTTCGCGCATGTCCGCGTGGATTCTCTGCGGCCTGCCGATCTTCGTCGCCCTCGCCGTCTCCGTGATGAACCCGGACTACATGAGCGTCCTCTGGATCGACCCGCGCGGCCACTACCTGATCGGCGCGGCGCTCATCCTGCAACTGACCGGCATGATGATCGTGAGGAAGATTTTGCGGATAAAAATCTAGCAGTTTTCAGTTTTCAGTTTTCAGTTTTCAGAGAAAAGCAGAACTGAGAACCGGAGATTGAAAACTGAGAGCCGGCGACTGAAAACTGAAAACCGAAAACTGAAAACTGTCATGGTTCTCATCATCACTCTTTCGACATTCGTGTGCATCACGCTGGGCGCGTTGGCGGTGTATTGGACGATGTTCCGTCCGGCGAGCGCGGCGACGGAGCGTTTGCGGCGGCTGCATGAGGCCGGGCAAGGCGGCGGTGTGGCGATAGCTCCATCGATAATGCCGGAATCACCTCGCGCTGCCGGGTTGGCCGAGCGCTTGGCCGCGCCGCTCAGTAAACTCGCGCCGCCGTCGGCTGTCGAAGCGCAGAAGTTACAAAAACAGTTAATGCAGGCGGGCTATCGTTCGCCGAACGCGCCGGCAATTTATCGCGCCATTCAGCTCGTCTGTCTCATCGGTTATCCGGCCATCGTCGCGCTCGCGTGCGCGTGGATGGCGCGTCCGCTCGACAGCGCGGTGATGTGGATTCTGTTCGCGTTCGTCAAGGGCTTTTTCCTGCCGCGCTTCTTCTTGAAGCGTTTGATCAAGAACCGGCAGCAGCGCGTCCGTTGGGGCTTGGCCGATGCGCTCGATCTGATGGTCGTCTCGATTGAGGCGGGCCTCGGGTTGAATGCCGCAATGGTCAAGGTCGGCGAAGAATTGCAGGAAGTTCACCCGGACATCAGCGAAGAGTTTCAGTTGACGAATCTGGAGATTCGCGTCGGGCGCGAACGCGACGAGGCGCTCAGGAATCTCGCGGAGCGCACCGGCGTCGATGATCTCAAAAGCCTCGTGGCGATGCTGATTCAGGCGGATCGCTTTGGCACTTCCATCGCGAAGGCCGTCCGCATCTACGCCGACTCGCTCCGCACGAAGCGCCGCCAGCGCGCCGAGCAGGCCGCGCAGAAAGCCGCCGTGAAATTGTTGCTGCCGCTCGCGTGCTTTCTGTTTCCGACGCTCTTCATCGCCATTCTCGGCCCGGCTGCCCTGAACCTCATCGACACGTTCGGCAAAATGTAAACCGATTGCGGATTGCGGAATGCGGATTAGAAGACAAAATCGTTTCTGGATGTTCATTCCAAAATCTGCTTCCTGTTTTTCAATCCGCAATCCGAAATCCGCATTCCGCAATTGAAGGAGGAAGTTATGCGCTATCGCACTATCATCGCCGTTTTTTTTGCGCTCATCTTAACTATCGGCCTGACCGCCGTGTGGAGCGCCGAGACCGACGGGCGCGAGGGCGACGACACCGCTAATCTCGTCGCGGCGGATGGCTCACCGACTGGCACGGAGGAGGACGCCGCTCCGAACACGGAGGCCGCGCCCAAGAAGAAGGGCAATCGCTTCGGGCGCTTTTTCAAAGCGCCGTTCAAAGCCGTCAGCAAACTGTTTGGCGGCGGAGATGACAAGTTTCAACGGCTCTCGGAAAAAGACGTGGCGAAGTTTGAGAGTTCGCCGCTGCTGCGCGTCGAAGATGCCAACTCTGAGGCTGCGGCAAAGAAGCATGAAGGCGGATCAGCCAAAGACTACTTGAAGCGCGGGAAGGATTATCTGAACGACGGCAAGCTGAACGACGCGATCACGGAATTATCGCACGCCGTCTCGCTCGATCCGCGCCTCGTCAAAGCGCATAACTTAATGGCCGTCGCCTACGACCGCAAAGGCTTGCATGAACGCGCCAGAGAGTCTTACGCACGCGCGCTCGACATCACGCGCGAAGACGCGCAGACGTTGAATAACCTCGGCTATTCGTTGTACCTCAACGGCAACTATCGCGCGGCCAGCGAACGACTCAAACGCGCTGCCAAACTCGCGCCCGCCGACGAGCGCATCTGGAATAATCTCGCGCTCGCCCAAAGCCGTCTCGGCAAATACGATGATGCCTTCAAGAGCTTCAAACGCGCGGGCGGCGAGTACACCGCACGCCTCAACGTCGCCGCCATGCTCGAACGCGCCGGACGCGAGCAAGACGCCATCGAGCATTACGAAGCGGCGCTCAAACTTCAACCCAACTCAGAGACCGCGCTCCGCCGCCTCGCCGATCTTTACGGACGCACCGGCCATACGAATTGCGGAATGCAGAATGCGGAATGCGGATTAGAAAACAAACTGTCTTTCAATCCGCAATCCGCAATCCGCAATCCGCAATCGAAGAATCCGCAATAGGAGAAGACATGACAAACATTCTCACCCGCATGGAGATCGAAGCGATGGGGCCGCCGGTCCCGGAAGAGTTGCGCGAGACGGACGTGCCGGAGGCGTTCTTGTGCGATCTGGCATTGAAGACGGTCGGAACGCTGCCGGAGCCGACGACGGCGGCGGTGACTGAGCGTCTGAAACTGCCGCGCGCGTTGGTGGAAGAGCTGTTGCACATGCTTTTCCGCGAGAAGATGATCGAGGTCAAGGATCAGCTCGCCATCGGCGCGACCCGTTACGCGATGCTAGATCGCGGATGGGAACGAATGGCGCGGGCGCAGAGTTTCTGCGGCTACATTGGTCCCGCGCCGGTCTCGCTCGCCGATTACGCGCACATGATGCGGCTGCAAGCGATTCCGTCGAAAGGAGCGACGATAGATGCGATCCGCGCGTCGTTCCGCGATCTCGTGTTGCCGGAGTCGTTGTTGCAGACGCTCGGCTGTGTCGTCAATTCACGCCGCTCGCTATTCTTGAGTGGCCCGCCGGGAACGGGCAAGACCGCCGTCGCCGAGCGGATCAACAACGGCTTGACCGGCGTCATCTGGATTCCTTACGCCATCGAGATCGACGGCCAGATCATTCGCGTCTTTGACGCGCACAATCATCGTCCCATTATCGAAGATCATCTCCCGGCGACCGATTATGACCGCCGCTGGATTTGCATTGAGCGACCGATGGTCGTCGTCGGCGGCGAGTTGACTTTGGAGAATGCCGATCTGACTTGGAGCGCGGCGGCAAAATTTTATGAAGCTCCGTTTCAGATGAAGTCGAACGGCGGCACGCTCGTCGTCGACGACTTCGGGCGGCAGCGCGTCGCGCCTAATGATCTCCTGAATCGCTGGATCGTGCCGTTGGAACGGCGCGTCGATTATTTGACTTTGCACACGGGCAAGAAGATCGAAGTGCCGTTCGAGCAGTTGGTCGTCTTCTCGACTAACCTCAACGAGAAGGATTTAGTGGACGAGGCTTTCTTGCGGCGCATGGGCTATCGCGCGCGGGTTGAACCGCCGACGCCCACTGCCTACAGTGAGATTTTCAAGCGCGCCGCCGACGCGCGCGGGTTGCGCGTTGAACAGTCATCGCTTGATCACGTGCTGAACAACTACCTGATCGAGGGGCGGCAGATGAAAGCCTGCGAGCCGCGCGATCTGCTGGATCGCGTGACCGACATCTGCCTCTTCGAGAATTGCTCGCTCGAATTGACGCCGCGCCTGCTTGATCTCGCGTGGCGCAATTATTTCGGCACGTCGCACGGCTTCGCACATGAGGAGCGGCGCAACTCGACGGGCGAATTGCGCCAACACAGCGCGAGCTTGCGCCAGTTAGGGGACCAATATGAGCCTGACCCGTTGCAAATGTAACTCGCTCCGGTGCGCTTGCCGGATCACGCTCGCCGCGCGCGGGCTGCTGTGTGCGTCCGTCTTGCTGCTCACGTTTTCGGCGAACGCTTTCGCAGATCGCCTGCACCTCGCCGATGGCACGACGCTCGAAGCCGACGAAGTGTGGGACGATCCGCAGGGCATCTGGTACAGGCAGGGCAGCGTCACATATTTGATCGCGCGCGCGCGCGTGAAAAATATCGAGCGGGGGCAAAACGCGGCGGACGGTGCGGCGAAACGTGGCTCAGTCGCCGAGTTAGTCGATCTCAATCATGCTGCCGCTTCCATCGAGACCGCTTCCGCCATCAACGACAGCACGAAACTTTCGACGGCCTCTGCCGCGACCGCACAACTGGCGCAACCGATCTTGATCTATTTGGTCGGCGGTGCGAGCTTTGAAGTAGATGAAGCCAGCGAGACAACAGACGGCGTGTGGTACAAACGTGGCAATCTCTCAATCTTTATCGAACGCTCGCGCATTGATCGCATCGAACGCGAGCGTCCCGTCATCGCGGAAGAAGACGGGAAAGAGCAGATCGCGAAGCGCGAACGGCGTTGGAGCAGCGGACGCCCGCGGCTCGACGCGCTGATCCGGCACAATGGCGCGCGCTTCGGCGTCGATCCCTATCTTATCTTCTTGGTGATGGAACAAGAGTCACACTTCAATAGCGGCGCGGTTAGCCCTGTCGGCGCGCGTGGCCTCATGCAATTGATGCCGGGAACGGCAGCCCGCTTCGGCGTCCGCAACTCCTTCGACCCGGCGCAGAACATCGCGGGCGGGACGCGCTATTTGAAACAACTGCTGGGCAGATTTAACAACCGTGTCGATCTCGTGTTGGCGAGTTATAATGCGGGCGAGGGCAATGTCATTCGTTACGGCCATCGCGTGCCGCCGTTTCGGGAGACGCGCAATTACGTGCGAAAGATCAGCAGTCGCTACGGCAGCCTCGCGCACGCGCCCACCGCCACTGGCAACAAGCAACGGACTAAATCGCGCACGCCCCAAGCTGA